>NZ_ATTI01000001.1:1257500-1517500 GCF_000419605.1 Sphingomonas phyllosphaerae 5.2
TTCGGGGTGACGCGGCGCGGCCTGCGGCTCGGTGCGGAGGGGCAGAACGACAGCATGATTGCGGTGGCGGTGGACGGCGATCCGGCCGCACTCTTCGAGCTGCTCGTCGACGATGCCGTGCGCGGCACGTTGCGAGGCGGGCAGCGGACGGTACTAACGGTGCAACCCTATCGTCGCTATCGTGTCCGGCTGCGCGCGATTGCCGCCGGGCTGATCGCGTTCGACGCACGGACGCGCACGGTCGACGTCTTTCCGGGCAGTGTGGCGTCGCTGGACTGGACCGCGCGCCCGGTGCGCGCGATGTTCGGCCGGCTGGTCGACGGCCGGGGTGCGCCGATCGTCGACGCCGACCTGACCGCCGGCGACGCCGTCGCGGCGTCTGACCCGCAGGGATATTTCCAGATCCAGGCCGCCGCCGATGCGGTGCTGACCGCGCGCACCGGTGCCGGCCTGACCTGCACCGCACGCCTGACCGACGACTACGCCCCCACGCCCTACGCCCGCCTTGGAGATGTCGCATGCCTACCCTGAGCCGCCTCGCCGCCGCGTTGTTCGCCACCGCCGCGCTTGCCGCACCGGCGCAGGCCAATATCGTGCTGAGCCAGGTGGTGGTCGATCTGGCCGCAGGCGGCGACATGGCGCAGGACGTGGAGATCGCCAACGACGACAAGGAGGTAGCCTATGTCGCGGTGACGCCGTTCGCGATCGCGTCTCCCGGCGGCGCCGACGAGGGCCGGACGCCGATCGTCGACCCGGAGGCGGGCGGGTTGCTGGTCTCGCCGCAGCGGCTGATCCTCCAGCCCGGTGAACGCAAGACGGTCCGCATCGCCGCGATCGCGCCGCGCGGCGCGGCCGACCGCATCTTCCGCGTGACCATAAAGCCCGTCGCTGGCCCGGTGACCGCGCCGGTGACCGCGCTGAAGCTGCTGGTCGGCTATGACGTGCTCGTCATTCAGCGCCCTGCGACGCCGGTCGGGCACATCGTCGCGACGCGCAGCGGTGCCACGCTCGCGCTGCGCAACGACGGCAATACCAACGCCGAACTGTTTGACGGGCGCCAGTGCACGGGCAACGACCCGTCGAGCTGCCGGGCGCTGCCGTCGCGGCGGATCTACGCGGGGCAGACCTGGTCGCAGACGCTGCCCGGTGTGGGCAAGGTGACCTATCAGGTCGCGGTCGGCGCGTTGAACCGCGCGGAGCAATACTGACGGCGATGCGGACGTGTAGTCACGCTGCGGGCGGCCGCTTACGGGTCCCAAGGTTCGAGATGTCGGCGCCGTTTGGCGACGTAAGGATACCTGGGAGGAAAGGCAGGAGACGGCCAAAGCACAACGACCCCGCGATCGCTCGCGAGGCCGTCGGAAAACCTGGTGGACGCACTTGGGCTCGAACCAAGGACCCGCTGATTAAGAGTCAGCTGCTCTACCAACTGAGCTATGCGTCCGTTGATCGTCGGGGAAGCGTTTCCGAAGAACCGCCCGGCGATCGGGAAGCGCGCCTCTAACAGCGCTTCCGGGATTCGCAAACCCCTTTTTTCACTTTTTCACCAGCCCGTCCGCTGGCGCAGCGTGGTCGAGCGATCGATGCCCATCAGGATGCCGAGCGAAATCAACACCGTCATTTGTGCCGAGCCGCCGAAGCTGACGAGCGGCAGTGGAATGCCGACAACCGGGGCGAGGCCCATCACCATCATCAGGTTGATCGCCATGTAGAAGAAAATCGTCGTGGCGAGGCCGGCCGCCGCCAGCTTGGCGAAGCGATCCTCGGCGCGCACGCCCACGTTGACGCCCCAGCGGATCACGAGCAGGAAACCGATGATGAGGAAGGCGCCGCCCGCCAGGCCCCATTCCTCCGCCATCGTCGCGAAGACGAAGTCGGTATGCCCTTCCGGCAGATAGTCGAGATGGCTCTGCGTACCTTGCAGGAAGCCCTTGCCGAAGAGCCCGCCCGAACCGATCGCGATCTTCGACTGGCTGATGTGATAGCCGGTGCCCAGCGGGTCGCTCTCCGGGTCCATGAAGATCAGGACGCGGTGCCGCTGGTAATCGTGCAGCACGTAGTTGACCGCCAGCGGGATGGCGAGCGCCGCGCCCAGCACACCGCCGACGAACAGGCGCAGCGGGATGCCGGCCAGGAACATCACCGTCGCGCCGCCCGCACAGATCATCAGCCCGGTGCCGAGATCGGGCTGCATCATCACGATCACCGCCGGCATCCCGATCAGCATCGCCGCCGGCCAGATCGCCTGGAAGCGGCGCGTCTCGGCCGCCGGCAGCATGTCGTAGAAGCGCGCCAGCGCCATCACGATCGCCAGCTTCATCATCTCCGATGGCTGGATACGGATCGGGCCGAAGCCCAGCCACCGCTGGCTGCCGCCGCGCACCGCGCCCAGCAGCTCGACCATCACCAGCAGCACGAGAAAGGTGCCGTAGATCCAGAATGCCGAGCGCTTCCACCATTCCAGCGGCACGCGTGACAGCGCCACCGCGCCGATCATGAAGACCGCGAAGCGCATGCCCTGCGGGATCACCCACGGGCGCAAGCTGCCCCCCGCGGCGGAGTAAAGCACCACCAGGCCGAAGCCGCCGATCGCGGTGACGAGCAGCAGCACGCGCCACGGCAGGGTGGCGAGCGGGGCGGGGACGAAGCCGCTCACGGCTGCGGGTCCACGCCGCGATCGAGGGGGGCGCTACGTCGCTCGCCCTCGGTCTCGGGTTCGGGCGAGCCGGTGCGCGCCGGTCCACCGCCGGCGGCCACGTCGCGGGCGGTCGCCTCGGCGCTGGCATTCGAGGCGTCGGTGGCGGCGGCGACCGCGGGGGATGCGGAGGCGGGGACATCGTCGTCGTCGGGCAATACCGGCACCACGGGGGTATGCGCGGCGCGATAGGCGGCGCGCTGCGTCGCCAGGCGGGTCGTGATGTCGCCACCCCAGGTCGGCTCGACCTCGGCGAGGCTCTTCAGCGCGCGGTCGCGGTCGAACAGGTAGGTCATGATGTCGCGTCCGATCATCGGCGTATCGAGATTGCGAACGGTGTGGCCGTTATGTTCAAGCACGATCGCGGCGGCGTAGCGCGGATTGTCGTAGGGCGCGAAGCAGACGAACAGGGCGTGGTCGCGAAGCTTGAACGGCAACTGCCCGTTCTTCAGCACCCCCGAGCGCCGCTCCGCCATCGTGATGCGGCGCACCTGCGCGGTGCCGGTCTTCGCGGCGATCGCGACGCCGGGCACCAGCATCCGTGCCGCGCCGCCGGTGCCGCCGCCGTTGACGACGCCGTTCATCGCCTCCCGGATCAGGCGGAAATGCTCGGGATCGATCGGCAGCGGCTCGGCATGCGGCTTGAACGGATCGCGGATCAGCGTCGGCACCAGCCGGCGCCCCGAAGCGAGCCGGCTTGCCATCACCGCCAGCTGCAGCGGGTTGGACAGCACATAGCCCTGACCGATCGAGGCGTTGAGCGAATCGGCGACCTTCCAGTCGGTCTTGTACTTGCGCTGCTTCCAGGCGCTGTCCGGTACGGTGCCGTAGCGCTGGGTGGAGAAGGGCAGCTCGAACTTCTGGCCGAGCCCCAGCTCGCGCGCGATCGGTGCGATCCGGTCGTAACCGACGCGGCGCACCATCTCGTAGAAATAGATGTCGCAGCTTTGCATGATCGCGTTCTTGAGATCGAGCGGTCCGTGACCGCCGCGCTTGTGACAGTGGAACACGCCATTGCCGACGCGCATCGCGCCCGAACAGAACACGCGCTCGTCGGCACCGACGCCCGCGGCGAGCAGCGCCAGCCCGTTCATCGGCTTAACGGTGGAGCCCGGCGGATACAGACCCTGCGTGACCTTGTTCATCAAGGGCACGTGATCGTCCTCGCTCAGCATCTTCCATTCGAGTTGGCTGATGCCTTCGGAGAAGGTGTTGGGATCGTAGGCGGGCATCGACACCATCGCCAGCATCTCGCCCGTCTGGCAGTCGAAGACCACCGCCGAGCCGGAGTTGGTGCCCAGCCGCCGCGCGGCATATTCCTGCAACCCGGCATCGATCGTCAGTCGCAGCGTGCGCCCCGGCAAGTCCGGGCGGGTGGCGAGTTCCTTGACCAGCTTGCCGCGCGCGGTCACCTCGACACGGCGGGCACCCGCAGTGCCGCGCAGCAGCGGCTCCATCGTCTTTTCCAGCCCGTCCTTGCCGAGCTTGAAGCCAGGGGTGACGTAGAGCGGGTCCCGGGTCTTCTTATATTGCTCGGCGGTCGCGGCGCCGACGTAGCCGATCAGGTGCGCGACCGCCGCACCGCCGGGATAATGCCGCGCGAAGCCACGCGTCGGGGCGACGCCGGGTAGTTCGGGCTGGCGGACCTGCACCGCCGCGAAGCGATCCCAGTCGATGTTCTCGGCGATCTCGACCGGGCGGAAGCCGGGTGAATGCTCCAGCTCGGCGCGGATCTGTGCCAGATCCTCGTCGGTCAGCGACAGCAGCCCGCGCAGTTGCGCCAGCACACGCTCCGGATCCTCGAGCCGGTCGGGGATTACGTCCACGCGGAAATCGGTCCGGTTGCTCGCGATCGGCTGGCCGTTGCGGTCGACGATCCAGCCGCGGCGCGGCGGGATCATGGTCATGCTGACACGATTGCTCTCGGCCAGCAGGTTGTAATGCTCGTTCTGCGCAATCGCGAGATAGCCCATCCGGCCGATCAGGATGCTACCCAGCCCGAACTGGCCCGCCCCGAGCAGCCAGGCACGGCGCGAGAAGCTGTAGCTTTGCGCAGCCTCGGTCATGATCTTCGGGGCGCGCGATCTCACAAGGCGCGCCGCAGATCGATCCACGCGACCAGGCGCGCGGCGGCGGGGAAAAGCAGGACCGACATCATGATCTGAAGCAATAGCACGCTATCGACGTGCGCGCCGAACGGCGTCGCGGCCAGCCTTCCGCCCACCAGCGCGAGCCCGATCGCCAGCGCCGCGATCGCCCAGCTTTGCGCGAAGTCGCGCACGCCCGACCTCGCGTCGATCGCGTCGACCAGGAAATAGGCCAGTGTCCACAGCAGCATCGCGCTGCCGATCGGCTGACCCGAGACGAGATCGTCGAACAGCCCGAGCAGCGCCGGTGCCCAGACCCGCAGCGACAGCGGCGCGAGCAGCCGCCACGACAGCAGGATCAGCAGTCCGACCGGCGGCAGCAGCGGCAAGGTCGCATCCCAGGGCAGGATCGTCACGAGCGACCCGGCCATGACCGTCGCCCACGGCAACAGCCGCGCGCGCCCGGCGGGCAGCGGTTCCTCGAAGGGCGGGCGAGACGGTTTCACGGCTCGGGCGTGGGGGTCGGCGCAGGGGTTGGGGACGGTACGGGAGCCGGTGGCGGAGGTGGCATGAACGCACGGTGGACGATCGCGAAATCCAGCACGTCGGGGCGCGCGAACGGTCGGGCCGGGGCGCTTTCGGTGCCGGCACGCAGCACGCGCGCGACGGGCACGCCGGGCACGAAGATGCCGCCCGTTCCCGAGGTGACGAAGATGTCGCCGGGGCGGAAATGCCCGTCGGCGGTGTCGATCGTGCGAATGTCGATCAGCCCGTCACCGCGCCCCGCGGCCAGCGCCGGGCGGCCATCGCGCGAACGACGGACCGGCACGACGCTCTCGGCATCGGTGACCAGCAGCACGCGTGCGGTGTTGGGGCCGGCGTAGAGGACGCGCCCGATCAACCCTTCCGGGCCGCTGACCGGCTGGCCGTCCGTCACGCCTTGCCAGCTGCCGGCGTTGAGCAGGCCGTAGCGGCGCGTGCTCGACGCGCTGGTGCTGACGATCCGCGCGACCGTGACGGTGTCCTGACGCTGATCGCGCACACGCAGCAGCGCGCGAAGCCGGACGTTCTCTAGGCGAGCCTGCCGCCCGACCAGCAACGCGCCGCGCGCGCGGGCAAGTCGTTCGCGCAACTCCGCATTCTCACCGTGGACCCGCCACCAGGTGCCGATCGCCTCGGGCACGGTCGCGATGGTGCGCACCACTGCGCCACCGGCTGTGGCGACCGGCGTCGTCGCTTCCGCCACCGCCGCCTGCGCGACCGAGAAGGCGGCGGGGTTGAACGTCGACAGCGCGAGCAGGACCGCCCCTACCACCGCCCCGGCGATGCCGAGGATGTAGGTGACGAACAGCCCATATTGCGCCCGCCGCGAAAAGCCGGGGCGCCGATCCCGCGACGGCGCCATTGCCGTCACCTCCCGCCTTCGAAATTAGCCGTTCTGGAGCACTGCGCGGAACAGCGGGTCTTCCAGTGCGCGCCCGGTGCCGATCGCCACGCAGATCAGCGGATCGTCGGCGATCGTCACCGGCAGCCCGGTCTCGTCGCGCAGCACCTCGTCCAGCCCCTGCAGCAAGGCACCACCGCCGGTCAGCACGATCCCCTGATCGACGATATCCGCCGCCAGTTCGGGAGCGGTGTTCTCCAGCGCGATCCGCACGCCGTCGACGATCGCGGCCACGGGTTCGCTGACCGCCTCGGCGATCTGCGCCTGGTTGATCTGGATTTCCTTCGGCACGCCGTTCACCAGGTCGCGACCCTTGATGT
Organism: Sphingomonas phyllosphaerae 5.2; assembly: GCF_000419605.1. Lineage (NCBI taxonomy): Bacteria > Pseudomonadati > Pseudomonadota > Alphaproteobacteria > Sphingomonadales > Sphingomonadaceae > Sphingomonas > Sphingomonas phyllosphaerae. The sequence goes on from NZ_ATTI01000001.1 coordinate 1,264,047, forward strand.
GAACCGTCTTGCCGATGCCGTCGACCGGCGGCTTGGCGCAGCCCAACTCCTGCTTGATCCGCTCCGCGGTCGCCTCGCCGATCAGCAAATTGTGGTTACGGCGCACGTAGCTGACGATCGCCTCGTCCATCTTGTCGCCGCCGACTCGCACCGACGTGGTGTAGGCGAGGCCGCGCAGCGACAGCACCGCGACCTCCGTCGTGCCGCCGCCGATATCGACCACCATGCTGCCGACCGGCTCCGTCACGGGCATGTCGGCGCCGATCGCAGCCGCCATCGGCTCCTCGATGAGGTAGACGGCGCTGGCGCCGGCGTTCTGCGCCGCGTCACGGATCGCGCGGCGCTCCACCTTGGTCGAGCCCGACGGCACGCAGATCACGATCTCCGGCCAGCGCATGAAACGCCGGCGCCCGTGCACCTTCTCGATGAAATATTTGATCATCTGCTCGGCGACGTCGATATCGGCGATGACGCCGTCGCGCAGCGGGCGGATCGCCTCGATCGAGCCGGGCGTCTTGCCCATCATCAGCTTGGCATCGTTACCGACAGCCTTGACCCGCTTGACGCCGTTGATCGTCTCCACCGCCACCACCGACGGTTCGTTGAGCACGATGCCGCGGCCACGCACGTACACGACCGTGTTCGCGGTTCCGAGATCGATCGCCATGTCGTGTGAGGTCATCTTGAACAGGCGCGAAAAAAACATTGCGAGGGCCGTCCGTATAATCTTCGCCGGAAAAGGGGCGCCGGCAGTGGTCGTCCAAAGTCCGCGCACCCGCAGGAATCATGCTGGCGATGGTATCTGCGGGGTCGCGGGATGCCGCGGCTTGGGCTAGGTGCTGGCTCGTGTCAATACGCCGTCTCCCCTCGCATCTGGTCAACCGCATCGCTGCCGGTGAAGTGGTGGAAAGACCCGCCAGCGCGTTGAAGGAGTTGGTCGAGAATGCGATCGATTCCGGCGCGACACGCATCGCCGTGGTGCTGGCGGCGGGCGGGATCGAGCGGATCGAGGTCGCCGACGACGGCTGCGGGATGACCCCGGCCGAGCTCGCGCTGGCGCTGGAGCGGCACGCCACCTCCAAGCTGCCGGATGAAGATATCGACCGCGTCCAGACGCTTGGCTTCCGTGGCGAGGCTTTGCCGTCAATCGCTTCCGTTGCGCGGTTGACGATCGAGAGCCGCCCCGTCGGCGCGGAGGGATGGGCGCGGACAATCGACAATGGCGCGCTGGAGCGCGACGGGCCCGCCGCATTGCCGCCCGGCACGCGCGTGGTGGCGGAGGCGTTGTTCGCGCGGGTGCCGGCGCGGCGCAAGTTCCTGCGTTCGCCGCGCGCCGAATATGGCGCGTGCCTCGACGTGGTACGACGGCTGGCGATGGCACGACCCGATATCGCCTTCTCGGTCGAGCATGACGGGCGGCGTGTGCTGTCGGTGATCGCGGCCGAGGGGCGGCCGGCACGTGTCGCGGCGCTGACCGACCGAGCGCTGGCCGACAATTCGGTGGCGATCGATCTGGAGCGCGAGGGGCATGTGCTGGGCGGGGTCGCGGGGCTGCCGACCTTCCACCGCGGGGTGGCCGATCATCAATATCTGTTCGTCAACGGCCGACCCGTACGCGATCGGTTGCTGATCGGGGCAATCCGCGGCGCCTATGCCGAGATGATGCCGCGCGACCGCCATGCCGTGGTCGCGCTGTTCCTCGACGTGCCACCCAGCGAAGTCGACGTGAACGTCCATCCGGCCAAGACCGAGGTGCGTTTCCGCGATCCGGCGCTGGTGCGCGGGATGATCGTGTCCGGATTACGCCGCGCGCTGGACGCCGCGGGGCACCGCGTCGCGCACTCGGCCCCGGCCGATATCATGGCGTTGTGGACGCAAGGTTCGAGCGTTCCCCCGGCGTTTGATGGCGACGCGAGCGGAACCTCCGGTGAGCCGGTGGGATCACAGGGCTCCGCCCCGACCTTCCCGGCCGGGCAGGGGCTCCGATTGAACGACCACCGGCCGACTTTCTTCGCCGCCCCGCCGCAGGCGCGTCCGACCCCGGAGTGGACGCCGCCGCCGGTGCGCGAGGACTTCCCGCTCGGCGTCGCGCGCGGGCAGGTGGCGAAGACCTATATCGTCGCCGAAGCCGAGGACGGGCTGGTATTGGTCGACCAGCATGCGGCGCACGAGCGGCTGGTGCTGGAGCGGATGCGCGTCGCGCTCGCCGGCGGGCGGGTGGCAAGCCAGTCGCTGCTGATCCCCGAAGTGATCGAGCTGGAAGAACCGGCGTGCGACCGGCTGGAGGCGCGTATCGCGGAACTCGCTGAATTCGGGTTGGAACTGGAGCGGTTCGGCGCCCGCGCGATGCTGGTGCGCGCTACCCCCGCGCTGTTGGGCAGTGGCGATCCGAAAGGGCTGGTGACCGACCTCGCTGACGAACTCGCCGCCTATGACGAGGCCTTGTCGTTGCGCGAGCGGCTGGACGCGATCGCCGGGACGATGGCGTGCCATGGATCGGTGCGCGCGGGGCGGGTGCTGTCACCGGCGGAAATGAACGCGCTACTGCGCGAGATGGAGGCGACGCCGCATTCCGGGCAGTGTAACCACGGCCGTCCGACGTGGGTGAAGCTGGATCTTAAAACCGTTGCGAAGCTGTTCGGCCGCTCGTGAGGCGTCCGACATGCGATCCGCCTATCAACCAGGCGCGCGATGGGTCGTGAAGAAGCGAAGCATCGCGCGCGAGGCGTCCGGGCCGGCGGCATCAGCGTAGGAGCCGGCCGGATCGCCGCCCGACCAGGCGTGGCCGGCACCGGCGATCGTCCACTGCTCGATCAGGATCCTGCCGGCAGCGTCGCGGCTGAGCGTGCGCGTGTAGCGCCGACCGCCCGCGGTGCCATCCTCGATCTCGATCGTCACCGGTACGCCCGTTGCAGTTGCGGCGGCGGTGACGATCGCCTGCGCGTTCGCTTCGTCGACTACGCCGTCACGGTCGCCGTGAAACGTGATAACCGGCACGAAACGCGCGTTTGCGCGCGCGGCGCTTCGCTGTGCGGCACCGCGCTTCATCGCGGTCAGTGCCTCGGGCAGGGTCCTTGCGGCACCGCAGGCAAGGCCGGAGTGGATGCCGACCGCAGCGAACAACTCCGGATAGGCATCGGCCATGATCGCGGCGGCGGCACCGCCGGCCGATAGCCCGGCGACATAGACGCGAGCGGGGTCGGCGTGTTCGGCGGCGAGCACGTCGTTCACAATGCCGGCGATCAGCGCCGGCTCGCCGCGGTCGCGGGCCTGGTCGCCGGGGCGAAACCAGTTCCAGCAGCGCTGCTGGTTGGCGGTCTGCGTCTGACGCGGGTAGGCGACGAGGAAGCCGAGTTCGTCGGCGAGCCGGTTCATTCCGGTGCCGCGCGCGAAATCCTCGGGGCTCTGGGTGCAGCCGTGGAGCATCACCACCAGCGGCATGCCGGGCGCGGCGGCGGCCGGGCGATAGAGCATATAGTCGAGCGCGCCCACCTGTCCGTTATGACGACGCGTGTCGAAGCGACCGATGGCGGGCGTGTCGATGATGGCAGCCGGGAGGATCGCGCCGGCGACCGGCTGTGGCGGGCGCGGGCGATCCGGGTTCGTACCGAGCGCGTTCCGTAGCAGCGCACTTGCGCCGGTCAGGTCGCCGGTGCGGGTCAGCCGCAGCGCTTCGGCCATTGTGGTCTGTAGCGTCATCGATCTTCTCCGTTCAGGCGAGGCGGTCGGCGAGCGCGGCCTTGACCGCGGGTGTCGCATGGAGTGCACCCAGAACGGTTACCGATCCGATCGCGGCGCGCGCGAGTTCGGGAGTGACGTCGGGGGCGATGGTAAGCAGGCCGAGCACGCGGATGTCGAGCATCTCGTCCTTGGCGCGTGCCGCTTCGAGGTCGCGGGCGGCGAGATGGCAGAGCCCGAGCTGGAGTTGGCGACGCGTCGCCGATTGGCGTGCCGCTTCGCCGTGTCGATCCAGCTGATTGCGGATCGCTGTGCGGATGAAGTCGCTGCGATTGCCGTAAAAGCCCTCCCGCACCAGCAGATCGACGTGCCCCAGGTCGACGAACCCGAGGTTGATCGTGATCTTCTCACTGTCCTGCTGCTGCGCCATGCTCGATCCACCATCCGTATGGATGGTATTTGGATGGCGATCAGCGAATTACAAGATGTACGCGGAGGCCAGTCTCAGCGGATGATTGCGAACCTGATCCGGGCGGTCAGGTCCATGACCACGATGCCATCCCAGACGGGTGCATTGCCGAGCACGCCGTCGGTGGGCACCGGCCAGTCCGCGAACCCTGCCGGTGCGAGCGGGTTGGTGAAGACGGTGACGCGCCCGAGATCGACCGTGCCGACGCGGAGCGAAGCCGTCGACGGTGCGCCGGCGATGACGAGCGGCTTGCCCCATGCGGTGCCGCGGTAGCTGGCGGGCGCGTCCGCGGTGGTCGTGCGGCCGGTCAGTCGCCGCCAGAGCGAGAGGTCGACGCTGAGCGGCAACTCACTGGAGCCGGTGTCGAACACGACGGTGTCGCTTGCGAACGTACCGATGGTGACCGGGACGTGGAACTTGGCATTGCGGAGCATCGCGCGCACCGACGGGGCCGCAGCGATCGGGGCGGGCACGTCGCCGGCGGCGAACAGGCAGAAGCGCCGGGCGGGATAATCGATCACCACCACCCGGCCGAGCAACGCGGGTAGCCCGAGCGTGCCTTGCACCTGCGCGTCGGGAGTCATGTCACGATTGGCGTAGAGCGTCGGGCGGTTGAGCGTGGTGCCGGCGATCGTGAGCGTCGTGGCGCGGAACGTCTCAGCGCCGGCCGGGGTGCCGGCGGGCGGCGCTCCGTACAGGCTGGTGGCATCGGCGCCGGTATCGAGCTGCATCCACAGCGCGCGGCCGTCGAGCGCGACAGGCACGGTGATCGCCCCGCGCGGTCCGGTGTCGCTGGGGACCCATCGGAACGCCGTGCATGACGGACCGGACAGGCTGGCGCTAGCAGCGCCGAGCGTCGTGGCGGGAGCAAGCGCGGCGGCGAGCACGGCAAAGGCGGGAGCGATCATTATCGAACCCTTACAACCGGGCGCGATGGCGTCCAGAGCGGCGGCCCGGCGTTGTGGAACGCTGACGAAGGCCGCGCATGGCTGACAAGCAGACCCGCGCTAGCTAAACCGCGACCCTTGCCAGATGCTCTCGCGGCCTATCTGCCGCTCAGCCGAAATTCACGGGCGGAAGTGCGGCGACCGCGGGGCGGGCGAGCAGATAGCCCTGGCATAGCCGAATGCCGAGATCGCGCAGCGTTTGAAGTTCGGCGCCGGTCTCAATACCCTCTGCGATGCAGCCGATGCCCAGCGCCTCGGCGATCCTCACCACGCCCGCGACGATCGCCTGACGCGCGGGCGACGCATCGATGTCGCGGATCAACGCCATGTCGAGCTTGATCATGTCGGGGCGCAGGTCGGCGAGCAGCCCGAGCCCGGCATAGCCAGCGCCGAAATCGTCGATCGCGGTGGTAAAACCGCGGGCGCGATATGCCGCGACGATCCGCTGGACGTGCGCGACGTCGCGCATCCGTTCGTCCTCGGTGAATTCGAACATCAGCCGCCGCCGATCGAAGCCGACGCGCTGCGCCGCGGCCAGCGAGGCGCGGATGCACGCATCCGGTTCGTAGACCGCGTTCGGCATGAAGTTGATCGACAGCTTCGTCGAATCGTCGGCACCGAACAACCGTCCGGCGAGCGCGATCGCGGTGACGCGACACTTCTGGTCGAACTTGTAGATCATCTCCGGATCGACGCGCGCCAGCACCTCGCCCGCCGACAAACCGTCTACACCACGCACCAGCGCCTCATAGGCGAAGACCGTCCCGGTTGTGACGTCGACGATCGGCTGGAATGCCATGGTGATCGCGGTGCCGAAGGGAGCGCCCCCACGGCACCCGGGGCAGGGATGTTCTGCCGCGGCCGGCAACAGCGATGCGTCGTCGATCATATCCGTCACCTTGGTCGCGACCGGCCTTACGCCTGCGCCGCAATCCTTTCCACGGGCATGCGTAGCGGTGCGCAGGTTAAACAACGGCAAAGACGAAGAAAGGTTCTTGCGCTCACGAACGTCGGGCGGGCCGTAGCATTACCCGTCCGTCAGACGTGGCGCGGAGAGCCGGTCAGATTCCTGCCTGCCGTCGTGCGCGGATCACCGCCGTGTCCAGCGCCGACAGGAACCGCGAGCGATCCTCCTTTGCGAACGGCGGTGGGCCGCCGATACGGTCGCCTCCTGCACGCAGGTCGCTCATGATCGCGCGCACCGCGACGGCGTTACCGATCGAGCTGCTGGTGAACGGGCGACCGTTGGGGGAGATCACCGCGGCGGCGCCGGCTTTCAGGCACCGATCGGCGAGCAGTATGTCGGCGGTGACCACGACGGTGCCGCCATCGACGCGCTCGGCGATCCAGTCGTCCGCCGCGTCGAAGGTGTCGCCGACCACGACTCGCTCGATCAGCGGGTGCACGGGCACGCGCAGGTGCGCGTTGCTGACGACCGTCACAGGCACCGCGAGCCGGTACGCGACCCGGTAGATCTCCTCCTTCACCGGGCAGGCGTCGGCGTCGACCAGGATGCGCAAGGACACAGACATCGCCGCTCCATGCCACAACGCCCGCGTGCGGCACAGGCGGACGTGCGGCATTCGAACATCACCGTCGCCGGTCTATCCTCGAGCAGCAGCATTCCGCTGTTTCCCCTGGAGGAAGATTGATGACCGTCGAAACACTCATCACACCCGCGCGTGCGCTGTTCGCGCTCGATCAGCTGGACGTTCAATTCGATCCGGCGCTCGGTACCCTGTGGACCTACATGCGCCCGCACGCGCGCCCCAGCTTCAATCCCGGATTGCTCCACGACTTCGTGCAATGGCAGGACGACGTCGGCCTGGCGGTCGACAGCGGCGCGATGCCGATCCGCTATCTGGTGCTCGGCTCGCACTTTCCCGGCGTGTTCTCGCTTGGCGGCGACCTGGATCTGTTCGCGCAGCTGATTCGCGGGCGCGACCGCGCGGCGTTGGTCAAATACGGTCAGGCGTGCGTGCAGATACTCCATCGCAACATGCTCGGGCTCGGGCGGCCGATCGTCACGATCGGGCTGGTCGAAGGCGACGCACTGGGCGGCGGGTTCGAAGCATTGCTGTCGTTCAACGTCGTCATCGCCGAGCGCGGCGCGACGTTCGGGCTGCCCGAGACGCTGTTCGGGCTGTTCCCCGGCATGGGCGCGCATTGCTTCCTCTCGCGGCGGCTGGGCGCCGCACGGGCCGAGCAGATGATCCTGAGCGGGCGCAGTTACACGGCCGAGGAATTGTACGACATGGGACTGGTTCACGCGCTTGCCGAACCCGGTGACGGACGGCGGATGGTCGAGGACTATATCCGCGGCAACCGCCGCCGCCACAGCGCGCATTGCGCGATCTACGAGGCGTCGCGCGCGGTGAACCCGTTACCGCTCGCCGAGTTGGAGGCGGTGGTCGATCTATGGGCAGACGCGGCGCTACGTCTGGGGGAGACTGACCTGAAGCTGATGCGTCGATTGGTGGCAGCGCAGGTGAAACTGCTGGAGAAAGCGGGGCAGGTCACCGTGGCAGCGGATTGAATCGCGAGGACGACAGGCGCTCCCGGCATCGCTTCGAGGTCGGGGCGTCATCGTCACCGGAACAGGTTCGCCTTTGCCAGTTCGACCACTTCGTCGCCGCGGCCGCTCATGATCGCGCGGAGCGTGTAGAGGCTGAAGCCCTTCACCTGCTCGGCCTTGATCTTGGGCGGCATCGCGAGTTCCTGCGTTTCGGTCACGACGTCGACCAAGGCCGGACCATCATGTTCAAAGGCGGCACGTAGTGCCGCCTCCAGCTCGTCGGAGCGGGTGACGCGCGCACCAAAGAAGCCCATCTCGCGTGCGACCGCACCGAAATCGGGGTTCTGGAGCGAGACTGCGGTGTCGACATAGCCAGCGGCCTTCTGCTCCATCGCAACGAAGCCGAGCGTCGAATTGTTGAAGACGACGATCTTGATCGGAAGCTGCATCTGCACCGCCGTGAGCATGTCGCCCATCAGCATCGTCAGCCCGCCATCGCCGGACAGCGACACGACCTGTCGCCCCGGGAACGCCGCCTGAGCACCCAACGCCTGCGGCATCGCATTGGCCATCGAGCCGTGGTTGAACGATCCGATGAGTCGCCGACGCCCGTTCATCGTCAGATAGCGTGCTGCCCAGACCGCGGGGGTGCCGACGTCGGCGGTGAACACCGCGTCGCGGTCGGCGACCGCGTCGATGGTACGCGCGACGAATTGCGGGTGGAGCGGCTTTTCGCCATCGCGCGCGGTGGCGAGATCATCGAGCCCCTTGCGCGCCTTGGCGTAATGATCGCGTGCCTTGGTCAGGAACGTGTCGGAACGGCCAGGGGCGATGCGTTCGCGCAGCGCGCTCGCGGCTTCGCGCACGTCGGCGACGATGCCGATGTCGAGCTGAACGCGGCGGCCGAGCGCGGAAGGATCGCGATCGACCTGCGCGATCCTCGCCTTTTCGGGGTAGAAGTTGCGATACGGGAAATCGGTGCCGAGCATCAGCAGCGTGTCACAATCCATCATCGCGTGATAGCCGGACGAGAAGCCGATCAGGCCGGTCATGCCGACGTCGAACGGATTGTCCCATTCGATATATTCCTTGCCGCGATAGGCGTGGACGATCGGTGCTTGCAGCGCGGCGGCGAGCGCCACCACCTCGTCATGCGCCCCGGCCACGCCGGCGCCACACAGCAAGGTGACGGCTTTCGATCCGTTGAGCAGTTCGGCGAGGCGATCGATCTCCGCGGCCTGCGGCACGATCCGCGGCGGCACCGGTGCGGCGAAATCGGCGCGCGCGGCGGCGGGCGCGTCCTTCAGCGCGACGTCGCCGGGAATGACCAGCACCGCGACCCCCTGCTTGCCGATCGCGGTGCGCAGCGCGCGGTGGAGCAGTTCGGGCAATTGTTCGGGCGTCTGCACCATCTCGCAGAAGTGACTGCATTCGCGGAACAGCTCGGTCGGATGCGTCTCCTGGAAGTAGGACAGGCCGATCTCGCTCGACGGGATATGCGCAGCGATCGCGAGCACGGGAACACGGTTGCGCTGGCAATCGAATAACCCGTTGATCAGATGGAGGTTGCCGGGGCCGCAACTGCCTGCGCAGACCGCAAGCGCGCCGGTAGCGGCAGCCTCCGCACCGGCCGAAAACGCGGCGACCTCTTCGTGGCGGACGTGCATCCACTCGATCTTGCCCGAACGGCGCAGGCTGTCGTTGATCGCGTTGAGGCTGTCGCCGGTTACGCCCCAGATCCGCTCGACGCCCGCCGCGGCCAGTGTTTCGGTGATGAGGTCGGCGATCTGCATGGCATGTCCTTCACTGGCGCTGCCCGGGTGGAGCGTTCGCGAGGGGGAAACCAGCGGGGTCGCGATTGGCTTCGTGCAATCGCTGCAATCGTGCGTGCCGGCACGCACATGCGCCGTCGCATCAGGGCCGGGGATCGTCCGCCAGGAGTGCTGCGACGTCGTCGGCGGGCATCGGGCGCGCCAGCAGATAGCCCTGCACCGCGTCGCACCGCGTGCGGCGGAGGTGCTCGAGCTGCGCGGGTGTCTCGACCCCTTCGGCGACGGTGCGCATCCCGAGCTTGGCGGCGAGATCGACGACGGTCTGGACGATCGCGATCGATGCCGGGCTGTGATTCAGATCGGTGATGAAGGAGCGGTCGATCTTCAGGGTCTGAAACGGGAAGCGTGTGAGATAACTAAGCGACGAATAGCCGGTACCGAAATCATCGAGCGTCGTACGCACGCGCAGCCGGTTGAGCGCTTCCAACGCCGCCAGCGATGCCTCGACATCGTCGAGCAGCACCGATTCCGTCACTTCGAGGTTCAGGCGTTCCGGAGCGAGCCCTGTGCTTCGCAAGGCGTCGAGCACCACCGCCGGTAGATGCGTGGCGCGCAACTGGATCGGCGACAGGTTCACTGCGATCGTGACGTGCGGCGGCCAGTCGCGTGCGACGCGGCACGCCTGATGGAGCACCCAATTGCCGATCGTGTCGATCAGCCCGTTATCCTCCGCGATCGGGATGAACTCGGCAGGGGAGACGGCACCGTGGCGGCGGTTGGTCCAGCGCAGCAGCACCTCGCACGAGGTGATACGATCGTCGACCAGGTCGAAGATCGGCTGGAAGCGCAAGTCGAACTCGCCGCGGTCTAGCGCTCCTTGCAATTCGCTGCCCAGCTGACGACGGCGCTCGATCTTCTCATCCATGACCGGTTCGTAGAAATATAGCTGGCCGCGTCCGCTTTCCTTGGCACGGTAGAGGGCAAGGTCGGCGTTCTTGAGCAACGTGTCGGCGTCGCGGCCGTTCTCCGGCGACACCGCCACGCCGATCGAGGCGCTGGTGCGCAGGCTGTGGCCGTCGTGCGCGACCGGCGCGCGCACCGCATCGAGGATCGCAGCACCGATCGCCGCCGCCTCGTCAGGGTCGCCGACCACGCGGACGATCGCGAATTCGTCGCCACCGAGCCGCGCCACGACGCTGTCGGCGCCGAAGCGATCGCGCAGGCGCCCGGCGACCGCGGCGAGCAAGGCGTTGCCAGCCAGGTGGCCGAAGGTGTCGTTGACCTCCTTGAAGCGATCGAGATCGAGCCAGTAGAGCGCCAGGCGACCGGCGGTGGAGGAGCGGCTGGCCAGTCGATCCTCGAACTGTTCGCGGAAGGCCGTGCGGTTCGACAGACCCGTCAGGTCGTCGCGGCGGGCGGCCGCGGCGTGATGTTCGGCAAGCGCCGCTTTCTCGTGGCTGACGATCGTCGCCTTCAGGATCGCGCCATAGGTCTGGAGCGTGATGTCCACCATCGCGATGACGAACATCAGGATCACCAGCGCCAGCACCGCTTTCAGCGGCTCAAGCGCGATCAGAAGCCCGGCGACCAGCGGCAGCGAGGCGAGACACAATTGCGCCAGCGCGATCTGCGGGCGTCCGGCATTGCGTCCTGCGATCCCCGCGGCATAGCCAATCGCGGTGGTGACGGCGAGCAGCGGCAACACGCCATCGTGCGCGCGCGTCAGCGTCAGGAAACCAAACAGGCCGAGCAGGCCGGAATAGGCCAGCGCGCCGAGCCGATATTGCAGTTCGTGGCGGCGTGCCGACGCAGCGTCCTGCGGGTGGCAGCGCATCGTGTCGGCGATCCGGACGATGCCGATCAGGCCGATCGATCCGGCGCACCCCGCCAGCCACGCGTCGTTCGCAGCCCAGGCGACGACAGCGGCGATCATCGTGCTGGTCAGTGCACCGATGATCAGCGACTGCGGCGAGGCATAAAGCGATTCGACCAGCACCGCGCGCACCTGCGCCGTGATCCGGCTGTCGGACTGGCGTAGCTGTTTCAGCCGGACGATCAGGCGCGCCATGACATGCTCATGTGCCGCAAACTATCTCCAATCCCTGAATGACCAAAGGCGAACCGCGAATTATCGTTTTTCCTCAACGGGAAAGTGAGGAAGGTCGCGCCGGTGGGCGACCGCCACGCTCGTAGAACAGGTGCGGACCGACCCGGCCGACCTTTACCAGCGAGTCGCGCCAATAGGGGACCACCCAGTCCGCGTGGTAATGCGTTGCGCGCCCGACGTCGGCGAAGACGCCGCCCGAGAGGGCGCCGCGTGCGCGGCGGCGCGCACTGGCCCAGCCGCTATGCTGCGGACGACGCGCAAACGAGCGGTCGCAGGTGAACGAGAACTGGCAGCCGGTGACGCGCGCAGCGCCTTGATAGACGACGCCGCAGACCGTCTTCGGGAAGCCGGGGCGGCGAACGCGGTTCAGCACGACCTGCATCACCGCGCGCTGCCCGCGACTGTCGTTGCCGACCTCGTAGAGCGCGGCGGTCGCAAGGCAATCGGCGGCCTGCGCGCGCGCCGCGGGACCGCCGCGGAATCGGTAGGGCGCCGCGGCGCGACGGCGGACGATCGGTACGGCGGCGTTGGAAGCGCGTGCCTGCGCCATCGACAGGGGACGGACCGGATCGGGCGACAACGTGGTGCGCGGGCCGAGCAGCGCAATCGCGATCACCGCCAGCGTCGCGATGCCGAGCAGCAGCCACCAGCGCCGCAGCGTGGCGTCGCGGCGACGCTGCCGACGCTGCCGGCTGCGCTTGCGGGGGACGGGACGATGCTGGGCCACGCGAGCGCGCTTACATCGTCGCGCGGGGGCGGCGCCAGTCGCGGGACCGGAAGGCTGGCCATGCTGGCACCTGCCCGAAAATGGAGCATTATCGCGGCGCGAACCTGTCGCGGTTGATGGTATTCCAGCATCCACACTGATATGTATCGAGTGACATCGCGCCGGGATGCCGAGTGACGGGCGTTCGTCCGACGGGCGGCGGGCTGTTGCACGCAGTGTCGGTTTCCCGGAGCCGGTCCGGCGGTTGGGGGCAATTTGTCGATCTTACGACGCAACAATGTGCGGATCGCCGGCAGCGGCGAGCGCGCGATCATCTTCGCGCACGGCTTCGGGTGCGACCAGAACATGTGGCGCCTGGTAGCGCCGGCGTTCGAGCGCGATTTCCGCACGATCCTGTTCGACCACGTCGGTGCCGGCGGATCGGACCTGTCGGCTTACGAGCCGGCACGCTACGGGGATCTGTCGAGCTATGCCGCTGATGTAGGCGAAATTTGCAACGCGCTCGACCTGCGCGATGCGATCTTCGTCGGACATTCGGTGAGCGCCATCATCGGCGTGCTCGCCTCGCTCGCCGATCCGGCACGCTTCGCCGCACTGGTGCTGGTCAGCCCATCGCCGCGCTACATCGACGACGGCGCATACAAGGGCGGGTTCTCGGCCGGCGACATCGACGAGTTGCTGGCGTCGCTGGCGGACAATCACCTCGGCTGGTCGGCGATGATGGCGCCCGTCATCATGGGAAATGCCGACCGGCCCGAATTGGGCGAGGAACTGACCAACAGCTTCTGCCGCACCGAGCCTTCGATCGCGCGCGATTTCGCGCGGGTGACGTTCACGTCCGACAATCGCGCCGACCTGTACAAGGTGACGACGCGCACGCTGATCCTGCAATGTCGCGAGGACGCGATCGCGCCGGTCGAGGTGGGGCAGTACGTGCACGACGCGATCGCGGGCAGCACGCTGGTGATCCTCGACGCCACCGGGCATTGCCCCAACCTCAGCGCACCCGCCGAGGTCGTCGCTGCAATCCGCGCCTTTGTCTGAGGCGCTCGCGCTCGATGCGCTTCCCTGCGGCGTGCTGACGGTCCGGGCCGACGGCATCGTCGCGCATGCGAACCGGCGCATCGCCGAGTGGCTGGGGACGGACGCGACGGCGCTGGCCGGGCAGCGGCTTAGCCGGTTGCTGGGCGTACCGACGCGCATCTTCTACGAGACCAATATATCGCCGCTGTTGCGGATGCAGGGGTTCGTCGATGAGGTGGCGATGGATTTCGTCGCGAGCGGCGGCGCGAAGGTGCCGTGCCTGGTCAACGGCGCCGAGCAGCGCGACGCCGATGGCACGCTGGTCGCGACGCAGTTCGCGATCTTCCGGGCGGCCGAGCGGCGGCGCTACGAACGCGCGCTGATCGACACGCATCAGGCCAGCGAGCGGGTGGTGCTGGCCGAGCGGGCGACGTCGCATCTGCGTGAACAGTTCATCGCAGTGCTGGGCCACGACCTGCGCAACCCGCTGGCCGCGATCGACAGCGGGATCCAGTTGCTGGTGCGGCGCGAGGCCGTGAGCGAGCAGGGGCAGCAGGTGCTCTCGCTGATGCACGGCAGCGTGATGCGCGCGTCGGAGCTGATCGACAACGTTCTCGATTTCGCGCGCGGGCGACTGGGTGGAGGACTGGGCCTCAGCCGCGATGCGACTGCGCCACTGGCGCCGGTGCTGGAGCAGGTGGTCGCGGAGATCGTGTCGGTGGCACCGGACCGGATGATCCGCAGCGAGATCGCCATCGTCGATCCGGTCGATTGCGACCGGGCGCGGATCGGGCAGATGCTGTCGAACCTGCTCGGCAATGCTGTGACGCACGGGTCACCGACCGAGCCGATTACGGTGCGCGCGTGGACCGGGGAGGGCCGGCTCACGATCGCGGTCGCGAATGGCGGCGCGCCGATCGACGAGCCGACGCGGCAGAAGTTGTTCCACCCTTTCTTTCGCGGCGAGTTGCGGCCGAACCAGGACGGGCTCGGGCTGGGGCTGCACATCGCCTCGCAGATCGCCGCTGCGCACGGCGGCACGCTGGACGTGACGTCCGACAGCCGCGAGACGTGCTTCACGTTCGTGATGCCGGTGCGGCCGGATGAGGAAGGCCAGGGGCGCGGCGAAGGTCAGTGCTGAAGATGCGTCAGCATCGCCCGCGCGCAGACGACGGTCACCAGCCGCGGCTGCCGGGGATGCCCTTGAACGGACCGACGACGCGGGACGTGATCCAGCCGCCGTAGAACTCGCCGGGCTGCGGGGTCACGGTCTCACCGTCGACGGTGCAGCGGTCGAATGGGGCGGCGTAGAAGGAGACGTGATCGCGCAGCGCCGCGAACGCCGGGGTGGGGTTGGCGTAACTCCAGCCGACGCGCGGCAACACGAGACCGCCGACGACGACGTCCCAGTAAGTGGCGGCGCCCTTCCACTCGCAAAACGAACTACCGTCCGCGCGGCGCAGCACGCCGGGGGCGATGTCCGCGCGCGGTATGTAATAGCCGGGCGGATGGCTCGTCTCCAGCGTGCGGATCGCGGCGCGCGTCTCGGCGATGATCCGGCCGCCGTGCTCGATCCGGATGTGTGCGTCGGTCGGCTGGGCGATGGCAGGGCGCGGGTAGGCCCAGACGCTCTCCTGACCGGGGGCGGCGGGATCGGGACGCGGCCTCATGACGGTAGCACCCGTCGGGCGGCGCGCTGCAGCGATGGCCGGAGGCGCAGGAAGCCGAGATAGCCAATCTCCAGCCCGCGCAGCATGATAGGGGCACGGGCGAGCAAGCCGAGCGGCCGGAGCAGCGGGATCGCGCGCCACATCGCCGCGAAGGCCGCAGCGCCGGAAAGCAGTTCGCCATCCTCACGGGCGTGGAAGCGGGCGAGCAAGGCACGCCGATCGAGCGGGCAGGTGTCCGGGCCGGACGTGCTCGCATCGACGAAGCGGATTGCGCCGCGCGTGTCGAGGCGGCGCATCAGCGCAATTTCGGCGCGGCAGAGCGGGCAGGCGCCATCGTGCCAGACGGTAAGGTCGGTCATCGGGAGCATATGGTGACGTTCGAGCCCGTTGCATCGGCGATTTCGACGCGCCGGTGCGCGAAAACGAGCCGAACGATCAGGCCGGGTGCCGCATCGTCCATCGTGACGCGCGCGCCCATTCGCGCCGCGGCGGAGCGGACGACCGCGAGGCCGAGTCCGCTGCCGTCCGGGCCGTCGGCGGGGGCGAGACGGACGAAGCGGTCGAAGACGCGCGCGCGGTCGGCGGCGGCGATGCCGGGTCCGTCGTCGCGCACCGAAAGCTCGACCGCATCCTGATGCACGACGATCGCGACCGTCACGTTGCCGCCGCGGCGATTGTAGCGGATCGCATTGTCGACCAGGTTGCTCACGATCTCGACCATCATCGTGCGATGCCCGGTGATCCAGGCCGGGGCGTCGTCGGCGTCGAGTTGCAGTTCGACGCCGGCCGCGATCGCCTCGCCGATCCGGCGGCCGATCACGCGCACCGCGACCTCGCGCAGGTCGACACGTTCCTGCGGGGCGGAGGTCCCGGCTTCCTCGGCACGGGCGAGCGCGAGCAATTGGACCAGCAGCCGTTCGAGCCGGGCGGCGGCGTCGGCGATCTCGTCCAGCGCGCCCGGCGCGCCGCGCCGCGCCAGCGCGACCTGCACCTTCAGCACCGACAGCGGCGTGCGCATCTGATGCGAGGCGTCGGCGGTGAAGCGGCGCGTCGCGGCGGTGGCGGTGTCGAGTTGCGCCAGCAATCCGTCGAAGGCGTCCGACAACGGGCGCAGCTCGAGCGGGAGCGGCCCGGCGTCGAGCGGCGAGAGATCGGGCGCGGCCGGGCCGTCGCGCGCCTCAACCGCCCCGCGCAGCCGCGCCAGCGGGCGCAGGCTCCATCCGAGCGCCGGCCGCAGCAGCAGCACCGCGGTACCGACCAGCGCCACTTCGCCGAACAGCAACGCGAGCAGCAGCCGCCGCTTGAGCGCGCTGCGACCGTCGAGCGTCTCGGCGACCTGGACGATCACCGGCCGTTCGATCGCGGGGAGAGCGCGGCGCACCTCGGCGATGCGGATCGGCTGGCCGCGATAGGTGGCGAAGCGGAAGCGCGGCTGGTCGATCGCGAGGTCGGCGGGGTCGGCGGCGGGCAGATCGGCATAGCCGGTGAGGAGCTCGCCGCCGATCGCGATGCGATAATAGACGTTGTCGCGCTCGCTGTTCTCCAGCATCCCGAACGCAGCGGGCGGCAGGTCGAGCGTTACCTCGCCGCGTTCGACCTGGACCGTCTCGGCGATCGCACCCAGCGCGCCGCCGAGCACGCGATCGTTGGTGCGGCGTACGACGTCGGCGATCAGCGCGGCGCCGACGATGCCCAGCACGATCGCGGCGCCCAGCAGCGGCCCGAGCATCGCGACCAGCAGGCGCGTGCGCAACGCGATGGCGCCACCGCCGCCGCCGCCACCGCCGCCGCCCGCCGCCATCAGCGCGCGTCGATCATATAGCCCACGCCGCGCACGGTGCGGATCTGCGGCCCGTCCGCCCCGAGCTTGCCGCGCAGGCGGGTGACGTGGACCTCGATCGCGTTGGGGCCGACCGGCTCGTCATAGCCGAAGACCTCCGCGAGCAGCAGTTCGCGCGGCACGACCTGCCCGGCGCGCGTGGCGAGCGCATCGAGCACCGCCCATTCGCGGCGGCGCAGGTCCAGCGCGCGCCCGGCCACCTCCGCCGCGCCGCTCGAGCGGTTGAGGGTGAGCGCGCCGATCGTCACGACCGGCACCGGATCCCCGCCGCGCCGTCGCCCGAGTGCACGCACGCGCGCCTCCAGCTCGGCGGGATCGAAGGGCTTGCGCAGGTAATCGTCGGCGCCGAGATCGAGCCCGCGCACGCGGTCGTCGAGCGCGTCACGTGCGGTGAGCATCAGCACCGGCACCTTCTCGCCGCGCCGGCGCAACCGTTCGAGGACGGTGAAGCCGTCGATGTCGGGCAGCCCGACGTCGAGGATCAGCAGCGCATATGGCTCGGCCGACACCAGGCCGAGCGCTTCCTCGCCGCTGGCCGAGTGATCGACCGCGTGCCCGCCGGCGCGCAGCAGCGCGGCGATGCTGCGCGCGAGCGCCGCATCGTCCTCCACCATCAGGATGCGCACGAGCGGTTTCCGATCACGTCATGCCATCGGCACGGCGAGGATGCCGATCCGCCGGGCGTCGCGGAGAGGGCGCGATGCGTGGGTGTCGCCATCGACGCGCACCGCCGCGTCGGACCGAAATCATCCCGCCGCGAAGCAGGCGCCCGCGGGGCAATGCCGGCGGCGCGACGTGGCCGGAGACCGCTCATGCCGCGATCCGGTGAAAGGTTGCTGACAGGTCCACCCGATACTCCACGATCAGAGCTTATCCGAGCGAAGACGCGGAAAAGCGAGAGGAGCCGGGATGCGAAAGATCCTATTTGTAGCAATTGCCGCGGTCGCGACCGCCGCGCCGCTTGGCGCGCAGCAGCGCCCGACCGGTTATCCGCGCGCCTATGACACGCTGATCGCGGATGCGCGTGCGGAGCGCGTCCTGACGATCTACGGCAATGCCGATCGCAGCGAGCTGGTCGACGTGGTCGCCGCATTCCGCCGGACCTATCCGGGAATCGCGGTCCGCTATGCCGATCTCGGCTCGACCGAAATCTACCGCCGGCTGGTGCGCGAGACGCAGGCGCGGCGGCCGTCCGGCGACCTGATCTGGTCGTCGGCGATGGACCTGCAGATCAAGCTGATCAACGACGGCTATGCGCAGGGTTACGCCAGCCCGGAGAAGCCGGCATTGCCGCCCGCCGCGGTGTGGAAGAACATGGGCTATGGCGTCACCGCCGAGCCGATCGGCATCGTGTACAACCGTCGGCTGATCCCCGATGCAGCGATGCCGCGCAGCCATGCCGCGCTGGAGGCGCTGCTGCGGCGTCGCCGCGCGCTGTTCACCGGCAAGGTCACGACCTTCGACCCGACGCGATCGAACGTCGGCTATCTCTATCTGGCGCAGGACATGGCGATCACGCGCGACAGCCGGACGCTGTTCGCGGCGATCGCCGCGACGCGGCCGGTGCTGCAGGCGAAGACCGAGCCGATGCTGGCGGCGGTGATCGCGGGCAAGCAGGCGATCGCCTATAACGTCATCGGCTCCTATGCGCTGGAACGCGCCAAGCGCGTGCCGCAGCTCGGCGTCGTCTTCCCCGGCGATTACACGATCGTCACCTCGCGGATCGCGTTCATCGCCCGCGACGCGCGATCGCCCGCCGCAGCAAAGCTGTTTCTCGATTTCCTGCTGTCGCGCCGCGGGCAGACGCTGCTGGCGCGGCGCAGCCTGTGGCCGGTGCGCACCGACGTGCGCGCGCGGCGGCTGCCCGCGGCGCAGGCGCGGCCGATCCGCGTCGGGCCGCAATTGCTCGTCCATCTCGATCGCATCACGCGCCAGCGCTTCCTGCGCGAGTGGCAGGCGATCCTTTCCGGAGTGTCCCGATGAAGATCCTGCGTACCGGCTGCGCTTTGTTCGCGCTTGCCGTCGCCACGCCCGCGCTGGCGCAGACGCCCAGCCAGGCGGAACTGGCCGACCTCGTGCGGGCGCAGGCCGCCGAGATCGCGTTGCTGAAGGCGCGGCTCGATCGCATGGAAGGCGCGCAGCAGGCGGCCGTCGCCGCGGCGCCGATCCCGGTCACCCCGCCGCCGCAGGTGGCGCAGGCCGCGCCGGTGCCGCGCGTCACCGTGCCGTTCGCGCCGCAGCTCGCTCCGCCCGGCCCAGCCGAGCGCAGTATCGCGCAGGCGACCGCATCGCGCGACAATCCATCGGGCGTGACGACCGAATGGGGCGCGGGGTTGCCGGTGTTCCATTCCGCGGACGGCGTCTACACCTTCAAGCCGCGCGGCCGCATCCTCGCCGACGTCAGCTCCACCTTCGGGTCGAAATCGGACACCCGCAACCTGACCACCACCGGGATGCGCGCGCTGCGCCTCGGGCTCGAGGGCGGGGTAGGGCCGCACTTCTTCTACCAGATGGAGGCCGACTTCTCGGAGAACGAGGTCGACGTGGTCACCGCGTTCATCGGCTGGCGCAACCGGATCAACGCCGCGTTCGACTATGACGTGCGCGCGGGGCACCTGTTCAACGATCGCGGCTTCGAGGGATCGACGGGATCGGACTCTACGCCGTTCCTCGAGCGGACCGCGGTGGCGACGGCGATCATTCCGCAGCGCGGCTTCTACGGGCTGGGCGTGATGCCGCGGCTGTTCTGGAAAAGCGGTCACGCCTCGCTGACCGTCACCGGCGACCGGATCGACGGCACGCAGGCGGTGAGCGACGGGCGTACCGTGCTGGGGCGTGCGCACTGGAACCCGGTCAAGACCGACGACACGGTGCTGCACCTCGGGATCTGGGGCTTCGACGAAAGCCTGTCGCCGGCGGCGACGACGCTGACGCGCAACACGGTGATCGGCGGTCGCTTCAACGGCGGCCTGCGCGTCTCGTCCGGGCCGTTGCCGGGCGGGACGGGGACGACCGGCTATGGGCTGGAACTGGGCGGCTATCGCGGGCCGTTGTGGTTCATGGCCGAGGGCGGCCGGCGCCGTGCGCGGCTCGACGGCGGGCGCGCCGATTTCGTCAGCAAGGCGTGGAGCCTGTCGGGCGGTTTCTTCCTGACCGGCGACCTGCCGCCGTACAATCCGCGGCTCGGCAGCTTCGGCCAGCCGCGCGTCAAGCGCCCGACCTTCGACGGTGGCCCCGGCGCGATCGAGCTGACCGCGCGCTACGAGAACCTCGACTATACCGATCTGCCGACCGGTGGCGAGGGATGGGCGGGGACGCTGGGGGTCAATTGGTACCTCAACAGTTTCACCCGGCTGCAGCTGAACGCCATCCACTGGCACACCGACAATCGCAGCGGCGCCGTGACCGGCAGCGACGACGGCCAGACCGTCAGCGCCCGCGTCGGCGTCACCTTCTAGAGCGGGATGAGATCGGGTGGATCCGTCATTGCGAACGCGGCGAAGCAATCCCGAGCCGGACCAGGACGCCCAGGATCGCTTCGCTGCGCCCGCAACGACGAATGTCCGGTTCGCCCGGATCGCGTTCAAGCCACAACTATCAACCAAGGACTTGCCATGAACCTGGCTTTGCTCGGCTTCCTTATGGTGGCCACCTTCATGACGCTCATCATGACCAAACGGATGACGCCGCTGGTCGCGTTGATCGTCATCCCGACGCTGTTCGGGTTGATCGCGGGACAGGCGGCGGGCCTGGGCGCGATGATGATCGACGGGATCAAGAACCTCGCGCCGACCGGCGTGATGCTGCTGTTCGCGATCCTCTTCTTCTCGACGATGACCGATACCGGGCTGTTCGATCCGCTGGTCGGGCGGTTGATCCGGCTGGTGCACGGCGATCCGACCCGGATCCTGCTGGGCACCGTGGTGCTGTGTGCGCTCGTCAGCCTGGATGGCGACGGATCGACGACGTACATCATCACGATCGCCGCGCTGCTGCCGCTCTACAAGCGTTACGGCATGAACCGGCTGTACCTGTGCTGCCTGTTGATGGCGACCAGCGGGGTGATGAACCTGACGCCGTGGGGCGGGCCGACCGCGCGCGCCGCCAGCGCGCTGAAGCTCGATCCCGCGACGCTGTTCCTGCCGCTGATCCCCGGCATGATCGCCGGGCTGGCGTCGCTGCTGGCGCTGGCGGTGTGGTTCGGTCGCAAGGAGCGGACGCGGATCGGCGCGGTGGAGGCGCGTGACGAGGACGTCGACTTCACCGGCATGGCGGTCTCGCAATATCCCGAGGCGCGTCGCCCGAAGCTGATCTGGTTCAACGCCCTGCTGGTCGTCACGCTGCTGACGCTGCTGGTGTGGGGCGTGCTGCCGCTGTCGGTGCTGATGATGATCGCCTTCGCGATCGCGATGATCGTCAATTATCCCGGCGTCGCCGAGCAGAAGGAGCGGATCGCCGCGCATGCCGGCAACGTGCTGTCGGTCGTGTCGCTGATCTTCGCGGCCGGCATCTTCACCGGCATCCTCGGCGGCACCGGGATGGTCGAGGCGATGAGCAAGGAAGTGGTCGGCATGATCCCGCCGGCGATGGGGCCGTATATGGCGCCGATCACCGCCGCGCTGAGCCTGCCGTTCACGTTCTTCATCTCCAACGACGCCTTCTACTTCGGGATGCTGCCGATCCTGGCGGAGGCGGGTGCGCATTACGGGGTATCGCCGACCGCGATCGCGCGCGCGTCGCTGATGGGGCAGCCGGTCCACCTGCTGAGCCCGCTGGTGCCGTCGACCTACCTGCTGGTCAGCCTGTGCGGGATCGACCTCGCCGATCACCAGCGCTTCACGCTGCTGCCCGCGATCATGGTGTGCGTCGTGATGACGCTGGTCGGGCTGATCGCCTTCGCCTTTCCGTTCGTCGCAGGATGAGCGCCACCCTTCTCCGGAGATCCGACGTGGACCGACCGCTCGTACCGCTGATGCTGCTCCCCGCGATGGGCTGCGACGGGCAATTGTGGGCGCGGCAGATCATGGATCTGGGCGACGTGGCACAGCCGGAATTCGGCGACCTCTCGCAGGACGAGACGATCGCGGCGATGGCGCGGCGCGTGCTGGCCGACGCGCCGGCGCGCTTCGCGGTCGCGGGTGTGAGCCTGGGCGGCTATGTCGCGATGGAGATGGTGCGCCAGGCGCCCGGGCGGGTGAGCCGCATCGCCTTGTTTGGGGTGCGCGCATCGATGGAGGCGCGCGCGCGATCGGTGCGGGATCAGGGCGCGCTCGCCACCGCGCCGCATGCCGATCCGCAGCTGTCCGCGATCGTCAGCGGCCCGGCGCAGGCAATGGCCGAGCGCGTCGGCCCGGCGGTGTTCGCGCGCCAGCAACGTGCGTTGCTCGAACGCCCCGACATCGCCGAGGCGATCGCCGCGATCCGCGTGCCTGCGCTGGTGGCGGTCGGCGACCGTGACCGGATCTGCACGCCGGCCGACGCGCGCGCGCTGGCGGCGTTGATCCCCGACGCGCGCTTTCACATCGTCCGGTCGTGCGGGCACCTGTCGCCGATGGAGCGGCCGGGCGAGGTGACGATGCTGCTGCGGCGCTGGTTGATCGGCGAGCGATCGGCTTGAACGCACAAGCGGCACGTCGCCGCGCGCCGGGTGTCATTGCCGGCCATCCCGTCGGCTCGCTTCCTCTCATCGCCGCATGTCCGGGCGAGGGCGGCTAGTCGATGCTTTCGATCGCATGCCGGATCTGATCTGACGGCGTCGCTGTCTCCGGGCTGACGCTGTGGGCACGATGTTGACGTACCTCGGCCGGCGTAGACCCGAAAGCCTTGCGGAAGCTCCGCAACAGCGCAGCCTTGTCACGAAAGCCATATCGCGCGGCCAGCTCGTTGAGCGTGCTGGTGTTAAGCGGGTTGCTCACCGCGCGGTGAGCAGCGCGAAGACGCCGCATACGATCATAAGCAAGAAGGCCCCCGTCGCGCTCGAACAAGCGGTACAATACAGATCGCGAGATACCGAGGGCAGTGGTGATGCCCGCGATCGACAACGATCCTGGTTGTTGCGCGGCGACATAGGCCTTCGCCGAGGCGAGCAAGGAGATATGCTCGGTACGCCGGTTGGCGCCCGCCTGTATCATCGCGGAGGCGGCGAGATCACGCAGGATAGTTGCATAGAGCGGCGCGCTACTCGCCGTCGCAACAGGGAAGAACCGGATCATCTCCAGCGCCACGTCATGCAGCAAGGTCAGCTCGGGAACCGGGGCAAGCGGCCCCTGTGCGGCGACGGGACCTACGACCTCTTCGAGGAAATCGCGCGAGAAGTACATAATCAGGCAGCGGATGCGCGTCGATGTGGCGGTGCTGGGCTGGCTATAGTCGCGCAGGAACGAAACCGGCGCGTTCAGTTCCATCGTCCCGCCATCCGCCTCGAACGACATCGTGCCTTCGATTAGCTGGACGAGTTGCAGGTAATCGGCTTCGACCGCGTTGACGAGCGCCCGGTCGCGTACCGCGACGAAGGGGTCGACCTCGATCAAGGTGATCTGAAGCCCGCCAAGGTTCCACAGGTCGCCGCGCGCGAGAAAAGGCCCCGGCACAACCTGTTGCAGTCGCGCGCCCCGCGAATGCGCGGCCCAGTATGCGAATTGCTCGTCCTCCGGCAGGGCGGACGTGTCCATGGCGATCTTCGGGATGGAGCTGCGCGAATCAATGTGCATTGCAGATCCAGGAAGGTTGATCGTCAGGCGCTCTGTCCGGCAGGCGACGCGTGCACGCAAGTCGCGGATCGGGATCGTAGAAAAAGAAGCGAACCGCGTCTTTTGAGAGCCGATGGCTCCACCTTGCCCGGCCAGCGAACCTGGAATCCCGTGGATGGAGGCCGGTAGTCCCAACCAAGTAAATTCCCCGCGACCTGCAATTCCCGATCGCCTATCGGCCCAGTCATCTTACGAGAGGGCGGCGCCGGAAATAACCCGGTCGATGTCTTTGCCCTCGGCAAGACGTTATGAGGGGGACATATAAATGCTAGCAAAAATCGGCGCGGCCGTGCTCGCGCTCTATCTGGGTGTTCTGGCGCTTCCAGTGCAGGCTGCTGTCTTCGAATGGAAAATCACCGGCGCTTTTTCGGGTGCCGGCATGCTGACGACAACGGACCAGCCCTTCAGCTATGATATCGACGAGCCGCCGACGGGCCAAAGCGTTGCAGGCTATCTCGTGACGTCGATGACGGGGAAGTTCGGGGGACCAGCCGTCTCACTCGTGGCGGCAGATCCGGAAAAAGGTCCGTACTACGCCTCGAACCTGATTTATCCCACCGGCACCAAGCCGATGATCGATGAGAGCGGTCTGCTTTTCAAGAATGCTACGCGCACCTATAACCTGTTCGCGAGCCAGACCTGCGGCGGAGATACTGGTGAGTGCAGCATGATCCCCCGGATCGGCTACCCCGGTATCTCTGGCGGTAGCAGGCAGGTCGCTCTGACGATCACGGCCGTTAAGTCTGCCGTTCCCGAGTCCGCGACCTGGGCGATGATGCTTCTGGGCTTCGGTGTCGTGGGTTATGCGATGCGTCGCAAGCCCGCGCTACAACTCGTCTGACGTCATCAGTGATCGTGTAGATAAAGGCCGCGGGAGCCATCCTGCGGCCTTTCGCGTGCCCGGTGCAGCTTCATCCGTCTTGATCCGGCAAGCGAGCGCTGGCGGGTGGATCAGTCGCAGACGAGGCCAGCGCGTTCGTGCTGCCAGCCCGCAGCTCCGTCCTGCCCGACCGTCAGCAAATGCGACGAGAACGGTCTGGCCAACGCGACGCGATCGTCGAACGAGCACGTCAGCCAGCGGTCCTCGTCTTCCTCGTCGAGGAGGGCTAGCGTCGCCTTCGGATGGATCGGCGCCACTAGAGTGTCTGAGATGACCGTCAGGAAGGCGAACACCGCGAGGTTCGACGGCGCCTCAATGGGCAGTTGACACACTTGCCTGCCGACGTCGTTCCATCGCTTCCATCACCTTGACGGCCAAGCTCTCCAGCTTCACCGTCTCCTCGGCTGTCAGAACTCTTCCCGGCTGTGTGCCGATCACGCAGAGGGTGCCAAAACCCACACCATCGGGCGTTCTCAGCGGTGCGCCGGCATAGGAGCGGATGCCGGGATCTCCCGTCACCAGCGGATTGGAGGAGAAGCGGTCATCGACGGTCGTGTCGGGCACCGAGAATACGCCCTGTCCTCGAATGGCGTGAGTGCAGAAAGAAATCGAGCGCGGCGTCTCTGATGGTTCGAGACCAACCTTGGCCTTGAACCACTGCCTGTTCTCATCGAGCAGTGAGATCAGCGCGATGGGCGTCCCGAACGTCCGTGCAGCCTCTCTCACGATCTCGTCGAACTCAGGTTCGTTGGGGGTATCGAGGATACCGTAGCCGGACAGCGCCGCGACACCTGCCCGGTCCGAGTCATCTAGCTGATGGAGAGACATAACCATCCTGCCAATGTGGCCCATACCCAAGAATTTCCGGTTAACGCGCCTCCGGACCGGCGAAACTCTGGCGACGCAGCATGCCCATGTTTCCACCAACCCGGCGACAAGCCAGCGGTGCGCCGCCACTCAGCGGCAACCGCAAGCATCAGTAAAGCCGCAGACGGTCCATCATCTGCTGCACGCTTTCAGGAGATCGATCGAGCAGGCGTGAGACCTCCGCCGGGTCATCACCTGCCGCCAAGCGGTTTCGCAACGTGGTGATGTCGGACTGTTTCCAGCGACGGTGCGCCAAGGCCCTGGCGTCTTCCTCAGCCATTCTGAACCCATGGCGTTCGGACGATCGTGCCGGCAATCATTTCGTCGGCGAACATCCTGCGCATCAACTCAGCGTCCGCGATGTGCGTGAAGACGACCCTGGTTCCGCCTGCCGGGATCGTCTCAATTGCACTGATGGAGACTCCGCTTGCCGCCGCCCGTGCCTGGACCTCGGCTTGCGTGGCAGTCACGTTGATGGCTCGCGACATGGTCATTCTCCGGTGAGTTTTGCATCAAGCAGCGGTGGCCACTGTGACGTGTAAGTGCGGACGATCGCGGCCGCTTGCGCTCCCCACAGCGTTACATAGAGTAGCGCGGACGACAGGGGATGTTGATCGGTTGTCGTCCTGCCGGTAAGCGGAAGCACACAGTTCCTCAGGCGGCCAAGCCTGCGACGAAGAAGTCGGCGATGTCCACATCGGGGCATCGAGTGCTGGAGCGGGAGGGCTCAGGTGACCTCGCCGGACGGTTGTTTCAGCAATCCGTGCGCGATCGGCCTGAGATCCCGCGTCTTGAGCTGTGGCGTGATTATTTCAGCTTTGTCACGATCGAGACAGGATTCTCCTTCAACGACGCTTTTGCCGCGATGGTTTTCACCTTCTCTGCCTTTGGCTTCCGAATTTCCTTGCTCGACTTGCGCTGGCTCTTCGCCATGCTCGTTTCCTTTTGGGCGAGGCGCCCACCCCTCTTTACACGTTTTGCGGCGGCGACCGCATGGGAAATTACAACGCGGACTTGCGCGGCTTTCACCTCACTTGCACTGTGGCGGATAGGCCGGTGTCCGAGGCGGATATTGCGTATCCACTATGATCGAGTGGCCATCGCTGCCGGCCGAGGCTTCGGGCATCTGGACCGGACGGGGGTGGTGAGCACGTCAGATGCGCGTCTGGAGTATCGACCTCGCGCGCCGCAATGATCGCTGCGCTACGATCCATTGCGAGGAGGCCGCCCATTGCGGCAGCTGGTGATGGATCAGATCAGGTGGCCCGATGCGTCGGCTTCGCCCATCGTTCAGGGACGGATCGCCGGCTGCCGCGCGTGAAGGAGTTCGGCCGCTTGGTCGGCCGGCATCGGACGTCCGAACAGATATCCTTGCGCCAGAGGACAATCGCGGGCCATGAGATATGCCGCCTGGGCCTCTGTCTCCACCCCTTCGGCGACGACCGTGACGCCGAGTCGTTGCGCCAGACTCAAGACCGCATCGACGATTGCCGCGCCGCCAGGATCATCCAAAAGGTCTGCCACGAAGCCGCGGTCGATCTTGATGGTATCGACCGGAAAGTCGCGAAGATGCTTTAGCGAGGCATAGCCGGTGCCGAAGTCATCGAGAGCGATGCTGATCCCCGCGCGGTGGAACGCGGCCAGCGTGTCACCGACCATTTCGCCTCCCCGCCCCAGAAACACCGTTTCCGTTACTTCCAGCTCGATCAGGTTCGCTGGTAGATCGTGGGCCCGCAACTGCGCCATGACGCGATCGAACAGGTCGCCACGTCGGAACTCGGCCGAGGAGAGGTTCACCGCAACCGGAACGAGTGTCGCACCGTCGGTTCTCCATCTTGCCAGATCCAGGCACACCCTCTCCAGCATCCGCTCGCCAAGCGCGCCTGCGATCGCAAGATCGTCGAAGGCAGCGGTGATCGTGTCCGGACCCTGGACCCCGAGTGTATCGTGCCGCCAACGCAGCAACGCCTCGAAGCCCGACAAGCTACCGTCGGTAAGCCTCACTTTGGGTTGGTAGTATGGCATGACCCGATCGTCGCGCGTTATCATACGAGCCAGCGACAACATCGACGCGCGGCGCTGCATCCCGGCGCGCATCTCCGGCCTGAACATCGACACGGTTCCGCGCGCGCCGGCTTTGCCGGCATAAAGCGCTATGTCGGCGGACTTTAGTAGATCGGGAGCATTGCGCCCGTCGCGGGGGAACACGACGGCGCCGGCGGTCGCCTGGCAATCCATGGTCATCAGTTCCGCCTCCACCGGCTGGCGAAGCAGTTTCAGCGCCGCGGCGAAGCGCTCCTGCGCGGCCTCAATGGTGTCCGCCTCCACGATTGCCGCAAATTCGTCACCCCCGAGGCGGGCGACCAGCGCCTCTTGCCCCAGAGCGTTTCCGAGCCGGTCCGCGACGGTGCACAGGAGCCGGTCGCCAGCGTCATGCCCGATCGTATCGTTGATGTCCTTCAGATGATCCACATCGAACAAGGCGAGTGCCAGCACAGTACGACAGTCGCCGTCCTGCCTTGCGATCGCCTCTTCGAGCATGAGGCTGAACGCCGTGCGATTAGCCAGCCCCGTGAGCGGATCGTGTTCCGCTGCCCAACGTATCCGCTGCTCGGCCGTGACGCGCTCTGTAACATCGCGGACCGTCACCAGCACACGCTCGATACGATCATTGGCGGCCTTCACCCGCCATCCGCTTGTTTGTATCCAGCGGATCGCGCCGGTGTCAGCCCGGCTGATCCGCAGCGTCACGTCGAAACGCGCAGCCGCACTCCCGTCGGGAAGAGCATCGATCAGCCGCTGCAGCAGCGGCCGATCTTCCTCGATGACCAGCGCCAGCGCATTCGCCGGATCGGCCGCTACGCCGTGCCCGAGGCCCAACATCGACCGAAATTCGTCCGACCACGTGAGATGCCGAAGCACGGCATCATAATCCCAGATGCCGATCCCCGCTGCTTGCGCCGCAAGACGGAAGCGTTCCTCGCTGACCTGCAACGCTTCCTCGGCACGTTTGCGGTCGTGAATATCCTCCAGTGTACCGAACCAGGCCAGAACGAGGCCCGACTCGTTCAGATGCGGCGACGCGCGCGACCGAAACCATCGATAGTGCCCGTCATGGGACCGTAGTCGGTAATCGATTTCGATGGGGGAGCTGGTGGCGATCGCGTGTTCCCAGGCACCGAGTGTCTGCTGGATGTCGGCCGGGTGCAACGCGTCGACCCATCCGCTGTCGAGCGCCCGGGCCCGGTCGATGCCGGTGATTTTCTCCCATCGCGAGCTGACCGTCCGTATTGCCCCACTCGGATCTGCGCTCCAGCTGATATGATGCGCAAGTTCGACGCTGAGCCGATAGTGATCCGTCGCGATTTCCCCATCACGTTCCCGGTCGGCGTGCATCGGAGCCAGAAGTTGCGACGCCGACGAAGCTGAGCCAGCCTTAAGCCCGTGCGTGTCCTGCTCTGGCCGCTCCATCATGCTTTCCCCCGCATTTAACCGAGTCGTATCACGGTGGCATCGTAAAGTCGTGAATTTACCGGTGGTTAGGTTGGTGTAGTAATGCTGCGCCGCCGCAATGTTCCGGGGCGCTTCATGGCTGGCAACGTCCGCCAACGACGAAGACGGTGCTGCTGCTACCGCTCGTCTGGCACGACCCAGACCACCTTCCATCCTTACGCACGGCATCAATCGGGCGTGGTCGTGCGAACTCTCCTTGATGGCAGGAACTTTCGAAACTGTTACCGCGCCGCGGATCTCGTCCAGCGTATGTTCCGCTGCGCGCTGGCGCTCCGGGACAGCCTCACGCCGACCCCGAACGATCCGCCGGATTGCGATAGCCGCGAGGCGATGGTGCGGGGCCGTCTCCGACCCTCCGTTGTCCGGGAAGTGCGCGAGAACATTCAGCGGCGACGCATTCGCGCACTGGAGCGTCCATCGTCTGTCGGGGACGGTTTGAATCCGGCCGATCGTCACTGCATCGCCGCGCCGGCACGAAAATGCAGACAATGCCCGTCGCAGGCTTGCGGCCGCCACCCGCACCGCCATTGTACGCGCATGCTCGGGCACGTTGTCGCAAGGATCGGCAGGGGCTGGTGGTGCTTTCCTTGGAAAGCTGGTGCACCCGACTGGATTCGAACCAGTGGCCTCTGCCTTCGGAGGGCTCGGGATTGCCGCTTTTCTGCGGTTTTTCATAGCGCGTTCCTCCTTTGGACGCGTGAACAGGGCGGGAACTGACGTTCGAAGCTGACACATAACTTGCACGGCGCTCATCGCCTGTTCGCCGCCTTGAGAGCGTCTTGCATGAAGTCCGGATGGTGGTGCGCGTAGAGCTCGGTTGTGCGGGTGTCGGTGTGCCCGAGCCAGCCGCCGATCAGGTGAAGCGGCACGCCTCGCTGCGCCATCCAAGTGCCGCAGGTATGCCGCAGCGTGTGGGGCGTCACGCCTGACAGGCCGGCCCGCTTGCACGCGGAGCCGAAGCTGCCGTTGCCGCGCGACTCAGCGGTACCGTCCCAGCCGCCACCGATATCTTTGATTCTCGCGCCGCTATCGTGAACCACGTAGCCGAGATCATCGCCGCGCTTTCGAGCCAAGCGGAGGAAGGTCACTAGCCGCGACGGAATGGGCTGCCCCCGAACGCGGCGCTTTGTCGTGCGACGGGTGCCGATCGGTGCAAAATCGATGCGTTCGTTATCGAGGTCGACCTGAGGCCAGCGGAGATCCAGGATCGCGCCCGGTCGAGCACCAGTATAGAGCGCGATGACGATGTAGAGCGGTAGGTAGAGGCGAACGTCACCGCGGCCGGTCCTGGCGGCGTTGAGTAGGCGAGCGGCTTCGCGGTGTGTCAGCCATCGATCCTTACCTTCAGGCTTCTCGGGCAACTCGACGTGCGGAACACGGGTAAGCCGCCCCTCCTCGTGAGCGAAGTTGAGCGCGGCCCGGAGTGTTGTCAGCTCTCTGCGCATCGTCGCCGGCGCGCGCTTGCGCCACGTCGCGTAAGCCCGGCAGGTCTGCTTGGTGATCGCATCGACTGTCTGGTCGCCCCAGAACTCGATTAGCGGTACCAGCGCATAGGCTATCCGCGCAGGATCGGCGGTGTGCGGCGCATGCATGGTCGCATAGAGATCAAGCGCGAACGCTATCGGGTAAGCGCTTGGGTCAGCGGGACCACTCGGTCGCTCGGCGATGTGCCGTTCTCGAATGAACTCGGCAAGCTGCGCTTCAGCCTCTCGGCGGTCTGTCGTGCGAGTGCTGCGGCGCCGCTTCTGACCCCCTTCGTACCAGACGATGTAGAGTGAGGGTCGCCCGTCAATATCTTCGATGCGGGCGCCGAGGTTGGGGCGGGGCATTGGATCTCCTCACGCGCTGCGATCCACGCCAGCGCTTTGTCAGGGTCGAACAGGAAAGCCTTGCCCAGCTTTACCGCTGGGAGACCTTGATGGCGCATCGTGCGCACAGTGCGTGCGGAAATCCCGCCGATTGTCTCGGCTAGCTGCTCGGCCGTCTGATAACGGCCCGTCACGATGCCGCACCCGCTGCCTCAACTTGCTCGAACCCTGTTCCTAGCGCTGCCGCGATCGCTGCCGGATCAACACCGGGCGCATGAATGTCGAAGTCATCGTCCTCGGTCTCACCAAGTCGCACCTCGGCCTCGATCCCCGCACGAGCAAGGCGAAGCTGGATACGTCCTGCCTCTCGCTGTCGCCTGTAGTACGCTGGCGACTTGAGCCCCCAAACCCGCTGAAACGCGCCGGACACAGGGATGAAAATTGCCGTGCCGAAGTCCTCGGGATTCTGGTCGTTAATACCGCCGAAGAACGAGCCGTCCTGGCCGAACGCGACGCGCCAACTTTCATCCGGGTTCAACGCTAGCAGCCAACTGTATGAGCCAGCGTAGCCTGGTGCGAGAATGTCGTAGACAAGGTCACCGTAAAGGTTGGCAAGATCTTCTTTGCCAGGGCCGAGCCTCTCGGCAACGGCAAGGATCGCTTCATGGCTGTCGTGCTCGCAGTTCCATAAAACCTTGTTGACGACCTCGTCTTCCGACTCAGCCGGCCGGCTGGCCGCCAGCCAGTCGCCGTATGCATTCCCACGAAGACCCGCTGGAGGCTTGTCGTACGGTCCCCTCAACTTGATCGGAACGGGCGTTCCCGCGCGAAAAAGGGACAGCTGCGTAGCGAGCCGTGCTGCCGTCACATAATTTGAAGGATGCAGTTCTCGCTTCGCGCCTAATTGCGCAGCTGATTGCAGAAGCGCAGCTAGTGAGCGCAACGATGAGATATTCAGGCGAAAGGCGCGCAACTCACCGAGAATTGCTGCGATGTTCACCTGCACCCAATCGAAGCGCCTATGGCTGCCCTTACCTGTCCCGCCCTCAGCAGGGATTAGAAGGCCCTCTCGG
Organism: Sphingomonas phyllosphaerae 5.2; assembly: GCF_000419605.1. Classification (NCBI taxonomy): domain Bacteria; kingdom Pseudomonadati; phylum Pseudomonadota; class Alphaproteobacteria; order Sphingomonadales; family Sphingomonadaceae; genus Sphingomonas; species Sphingomonas phyllosphaerae. Next base: position 1,295,685 of record NZ_ATTI01000001.1, read on the forward strand.
TTCCAGTAGTTGAGCGTGGAGGAGTCGACCCCGGTCAGCGTCGCGATCTGGGCTCGGGTGTAAAGCTGGGATTGCGGGTTCATAACATTCTAAAAGCACATCGTGCGCTTGATGTAAAGGACTATCGTGCGTTTGGCGGGGCAATGCCATTGCCCCGCCGACGATCGTCCGTAATTCGGACGAAGGGGCGGGGCAGGGCGTCAGGCGCGCTCGTGCGCCTTCAGCCAGTCGGACAGACCATCGAGGCTTTCGTCCACGAGGCAATAAGCACCGCGAACTGCCTCGATGTTCTCGCCTTTGTCATGGCTCAGCATCATGCGCAGAACGCCCTCTGCGCCACGGAGGCGGTGCTTGATGGCGTGCAGCGCTTCTTTGTCGTCGACGGTCATGCCGGCTTCCTTTCGATCGCGTCGGAAAGGTCGTGAAGGTCGAGGCTTACCTGGTCGGCGAGGTAGCCGAGCCCCTCGCACGCCGAAGCTGCAGACGATCCCGCAACATCGATGTGCAGCGACTTGGCGAGCATCGCCGCCATGCCGCCGATCATCGATGCACGTTCAGCGAGTGTCCGCGCCGACTTCGCCTGATCGTCTCGGCTCATGACGTTGTCCCCAGATCATCTTTGTAGAGGGCCGCCTCGAGACCCGACAGCATCTCACTCACGCGAGCGAGTGCGATCTCCGCGCACACCGTTGCAGAAGCGAGGTCATCGCGGTCCCCAGAACCGCTTGCCATGGCCAGAACTGCGGCGACAGATGTGACGTTTAAGGCGGCGTCTGCCGCCACTCCCGCGAGCCGCCTTGCGGCATCTTTCTGCGCCGGGCTCATGCGCGCCTCCCGAAGCTGGCGGCGAGGCTGCCGGCGGGCGCAGGGAAGTGTGGTGCGTCGCTACGTGTCATAGCGACACCGATAGACACGCACGCGGGCTTGGCCGGCACACGGGCCGGCTGTAGGAGACTTGTAGCCATTTCGATCTCCATAGGATCGGTTGTGGTCAGAGCCGGCGCGAGGTGTAGGAGCCTTGCGCTGGCTCGCCTTTTATGGTTGCTAGAAATGATGAACGCAACTGAAAAGATGCAACCAAAAAAACGCGGACGCCCGGCGATCGGGCAGGGCGTGCCGATCCAGGTCCGCCTACAGCCGGATCAGCTTGCGGCGCTCGACGGGTGGATCGCCCATCAAGAGCCAACGCCGTCGCGCCCGGAAGCGATCCGTACGCTCTTACGCCAAGTTCTTGCCTGAAGATGGCGGATGCGACTGCATGGATCTCGGCCGGCGCGGCAGCTGTGCAAGCTGTCGGTGCTGTGGCTGCTATTTGGTACTCGGGTAAGCTCGCGCGAGAAGCCGCCTCGCGCGAAAAGGCTGCCGACCAAGCCAACGCACGGCGGATCGAAGAGGCAAATGCAGCTGCCGCTGAACAGCGCCGGCTCGACTCCGAAGCGGCGGAGCTGCGTGTTCTAGAGGAGCAGCGGGCGAGGCACAACGAACCAATCGTAAGCGGCGTCGATGCAGCGACGCTGGCGCTTGAAGAGATACGACTCAGCATGGCTGAGCACGAGCGGCTGATTGATGACGCCTCATCTCGTCAGCAATTACCCGGAGTTAAGCAACAAATTGCCGAAACTCGCATATACGCTCTATCTCAATATACCGATGACGTGAAAGCCGCAGCGTCTTTGTTAAAGCTCAGTGAGCTTGTAAAGACGCGCCGTTCGGCAGCGTTTCTAACATCGCAAGATTGGCATAACATACTAAAGGAGCAAATTGCTATGATAGAGGAGCAGATCTCCGAGACTTTGCAGCACCTCTGGTAGGCAAATGGCTAGTTCATAGCTGTATAGCATTCGCCTAATCGCTAGTGAGAGCGGATTCTCTTAGTCTAACGTCGAAAAGATCCTCCCCGATAAGCGGGAATCCGTCCGGGTATTGGTGGATTAGAAGGTCAGCCGGGTGCGTTCTACCGCGCAGCACCGCATAAGCAATTAGACCACCTCGGACCCTAATCAATTGTGTCCAGAGTCCGTTCTTGGCGGTAAATTGAAAGTCCAAATCCTCGATAAAAGGTGCGATCTGATAGATCGTTCTGCCGGTGCCCGGAGTTAAATATCCAAGACCCAGGTTTATTCCCGCTCCGGCGAGATGGAACTCCTCTGGGCTAATCATCCAAACTCTAACATCGTAGACTGGATATTCGCCGCTATGGACCAGAAAAGGATTCACCTGCACATTTCCTTGAGCAAAGCTTGGAGAAAAGTAACAGAAAGCGTCGCCCCCTGTCGTCACGCCTTCCAGCCTATCTGTTGAGGTGTCGAGGCGATCGAGAAGTAAACTTGTTCTTTGCTCAATAAGAGCAAAAGAGCTTTCAGCTTTCGCCTGTTTCTTTACCCGAAGAAATTGACCGGTTGCCCAAGACGACAAAAAGAATGAGCCGCTGAAGCCCGCCACTATCTGCGAAGCCCCCATAGCTTGGCTAGAGTACACGTTCCAAGCTGTCCAGCTACCGGCGATTACCGCCGGGATCCAAAATTCGCGCGCTAATTGGATGAAGGTGTGACGCATGAGTTCAGTATGCCCGGGGCGGGCGGGCCACACCAGCCCAACGCTCGCTTAGCTCGAACGAGTCGGAACAAGCGACTGTAAATTATCACGCTAGGGCCGCCTCGGCAGACGCGCTAGCTTGCCCGAAGAACTTCCGGGGAAGCAGATATGAGATCCGTCTTAAAAGCCGCCGCCGTAGCATCGCTACTGATGGCTATCCCTACAGCGGGAGCCGAGCCAATTGTTGGCGGTGGCTATGCCGATTGCTCGGTCTTGCTCGACAACAATGCGTTCAACGTCAATCAACCCAATATGCAGTGGCTTCTAGGCTACCTCTCGGGTGCGGCTATGTCGGCAGAAGCAATGAATCAGGTCCACCACGTTGCTAGTGATCTGCCCGGCGCTGTATCCGACTCATCCGCGGCGACACTTGTCACTCGTGCGAGACAACTTTGCCTTAATGACCGGTCCGACAAGCTGTGGCAGGTGGCTACGGCAATGATGATCGATTTGGGACGGTAACCCCCCCCCCTGCGCGATCGCCCATACTGCACCCACCGGATCCGATTTGCTCGGTGCCTGGATTGCCGCGAATTAGCCGATGAGTCGGCGAGAGGCTATGCGCCGGACCCTCAATGACTAGCGACCCGCCCTCAAGCAGCTTCACCGCGATCCCGCCGCCTTACAGCGTCACAGCCTTAGCCGAACGTTGGAGCTGCTCGGAAGGCGTGATCCGCAAACAGCTGCAATCCGGCGCGATCGGCCATTTTCGGATTGGTACTTTGATCCGCATTCCGGATGCTGAGGTTCGGCGAATCGAGGATGAACTGGCATGATCGTTGTGCACCTAAAGGGGCCGATAATAGAAAACGATGCTTCGCCACTCTCCTTCTTTTAGCGCATCTTCAAACGAACGGCTTTGCGGAGCGCTAGTTCTCTCATTCCAGTACGCAGCCAGCATCCTGCGGTGGTATGAGGCTCGAAATTTTTCTTTAACGATTCTGTCGATACCATGCGTGTCGTAGGCGGTGACGTGAGCGGCAAATTCCCAGTGCTTGTTGGGCGGACGCTGCAGCCTTACTACGACATCATTAAATTCTCGGAGCAAATCCGCAAGATTTTCGGAAGATCCTAGCTTCGTCGGCGAATCTGCTCCCCTAAGTACGATTTCGATAAGCTTTTCTGCCTCATGGGGCATTCTGATAACAAGGCGATCAACATCGATATGGCTATCGTTAGACAGCCTGATCCTATACTCTGCTTGCTCTTCAAAAAATGGGTTCTTGATGAAGGCACTGCCGTAACGGGCGTCACGGTGCAGGCCGACGAAAGAGGCGCTCTCATAAGACACCCCCCGATGCCCAATTTGCGAGCAGACCTGCCCAACAGTTTTGCCGCTTAGCTCGCTAGGGAAGATAATTTGAGCTTCAGGAAGGAGCTTCGTAAATGCCTCTATGTCCGAAATTCTCACGGCAGAATTGTAGCCGGGATATCCATCATGCTCAGCAGCGAAGACAGGTGCGAGGTCAGCAAGGCGGCCATAAGCTAAACTAAGAACAAAGCCGTTATCTTCGTTAATATGCGTTATTGAGATAGAGGCATTTGATTTCTCGTCTACGAAAACGCCCTGCTCTAAAGCTAAAGCACGCTTCTCCGAGTTGTCGACATGTATACTTGGAAATTGGTGTGACGTGACACCTTCATTGGCGTCGCCTATGAAGCGGCTGCCGCTTAGATATTCTAGCAGCCTGTAGTAGTATAGCGATCCAAAGGCAAACACCCCCGAGGCGACATCATCGAGGCGTTTGTGCTCAACGAATTTATAGAACCCCTTCGCAGGCAAATCGGCGCTCCCTAAATGCTTCATAGAAGCACATCGTAGGCATAAAGAGGTAATCGTGCCAATACCTGTTTATGTGCAACCGCTACCGCATGACCGGGGCGCAGATCGCGCTGTCCGCCTGCTCCGGCTCTGGTCGATTAGCTTAGTGGAGGCTGGGCCGGCTGCCGACCAGTCATATTGAGGGGATTAAGCTCAAACTTAGGGTTTAAGTCACTCGAAGGGCTCGTAGGACGATCGCAGCTGAGTAGCTTGCCTGCGAAAACGAACCGAAAAGCGTAATCTTGCGTGGGTTTACTAAATCAACCTGTACTCGGTAGGCAACATCGATTGCAGTAGACGACCAAGGTGTTTTACCGTCACGAGAGATACGCATAGAGGCAGCGCACTCTACTGCCTTCTCCTCTGGTTGGCTGCGCAAGGCAGTGGCTTCTACAGCTATCAGGCTGACTCCTGGCTTGGTCCCACCCGGTAGAATAGCGGTGTTGAGCTGTTCGAGGACTTCCGGCGACGTGCAGACTTCGGCCTTGCCGGCGGCCACAAGCTCGACTGTCGTCGGCTTGTCGCAGGCGTAGAGGAGCAACGCAGCCATCAATATCCAGACGCGCCAATATCTCATGATTGAACCCTTCAATCCTTTGTGCGTGCGGGAATTGCACTCCAACTTCGAGATAATGCTGGTGAGCGATTCAACGCGCAACCTTCCATTCCGGACTATCCGCTAGGAGCATCATTCGCCGCATCCTCGCTTTCCTTTACGGAGCCGGAAAGCCGTGAAGTTATGTAGCGCTGCGCCGCCGCCATCGCCTCGCCTTCCGCAGTGTCGACGGCAGGCCGCAGGAAGGGGTGCGGGGCGACGCCGGGGTGATGAACGATCGGCCCGACTGCCTCGCCCCCGATAACCAGCGTGCCCTGCTTCACGCCGCGGTTAATCGCGTTCACGCTCAGCCCGCTGCGGTCGCTGTCGTCGCGCACGGCGATAATATGCGGCTTCGTGCCATACTCGACCCAAGGGGCGAGGTAAGCGCCCGGGCCGGCTGTGTGGATCTTGGCCGCGACCTTCGGGCTGTCTGCCGACGCCACCACCTTGACCTTGATCGTGCCGCGCACCGTGTCGTTGATGCACCGTTGCCGCGCTTCGTCGGCGATCACCTTGCCGCCGGCACGCGCCGCGCCCTTAAGCACCTTCGCGATCTGGCGCGGCAGCTGGTCGAGAAGCTTCCGCCGCAGCGCCTCACGCCCTTCTATCGTGACCGTCATGCGGCCTGCACCACGCTGATGGCTTGTCCCTGACCTTGGTTCGTCACATCGCGCAGGACCTGCCGCGTCATGCGAGTGTGTTGGGCGATCTCGGCAAGCTGCATCTGGCTCTCGCGGCGGAGTCCGGCGATCTCTTCCTTGAGCTCCCTGACAACGTCCGTTTGGTCGGTGCTCGGCGATGTTGGCGCTGCCGCCGCCTGCGCCGCCGCTGCTGCTGCCATAAACCGCTCAGTGTCCGACTGCCCGCCGCGACTGCCGGTGATCGCGGCGATCGCCTCCAGCGCGGAAGCCGTCTGCGATCGCACTCGGTCTAGCTCCTGCCGGCTGGTTGCCTCGTTCCCGGCCGCCATCAGCAGCGACTGTGACAACCCAGTGAGCGTCTTGGCCGCGTCGAGGTCGCCGCCGCGCGTCGCCGCCAACGCAGCGTTGAACTGCCCCTGCAACATCGCGAAGCCGTTGCCGACGTCCGCCGCGCCCAAGCCCCGGATGCGGCGCACCTCGTCCATGATGGTGCTGCCGACGCCCTTCCATGCGTCCTGCAGATCCTGTGCAGCCTTCGCCGCGTCCTGCGCCGCCTCCGTCGCCCACACCTGCATCTGAAGCGCGCGGTTGCTGGCGTCGAGCTTAGCGAGGTCGAGCTCGCGGATGGCTGCCGTCTCGCCCTTCAACTCCAGCAAGCGCCGTTCCAGCGCTTGCCGCTCGGACAGGACGTCCGCGGCCGATCGCGCCCCGTCCATCTCTTTCTTCAGCTCGGCAAAGGAGGGAGCGAGTTGCAGCAAGGTCGCAAACGTTGCCTGCCCGGCAGTTGTCGTCAGGTTCTGCGCCTCCACAAGCGCGCGGAAGCCGGAAAGCGTATCGGGCATCGTTGCACCCAGGCTGACGAACGCCTTGCCGAGCTGCGCCAACCGCGCCGCGTTCTTCTCGGCCGGCGTGTAGAACGCCTCAAAATAGCTGCCGACGGCGCTGTTGAGGTCGCCGACGCTATCGAACTGCGCCGCCAGTCCGACCTTCGCATCGATGCCCAGCGTCCGCGCTGCGGTGCCGAGCAGGTCGAGCGATCCCGAGACCTGTTCCACCGTCGAGGACACGCGCACCAGCGTCTCGAACATGCCCTCGCCGAGCTTGGCGAAGCGCTCGAAACCAGGGAACGCGGAACTGGCCATGCCGTCCGCAGCCGCGCCGAACACCACGGTCAGCTTCTCCTGGATCTCGGTGCCGGTGAGCCCCTTCAGGTCGATGCGGCCAAGATTGACGACGAACCCGCTCACCCGCGACTGGATATCGCTCGTTGCCACGCCCAGCGGCCCCGCCGCCGCGGTTATCGCCTTATTGAAGTCCGACAGGATCAACGTGAATTGATTTTCCAGGCCGGCATCGGCGCCCGTGTACTTCGTGCTGTACTTCGTGCCGGTCGTGATCCCGAGGAACTTGGACGTCTTCTTGACGTCCGAATAGTAGGACGCGTCGAAGCCGCTGTTGAGCACCGATCCGACCGACTGCGGCCCGGCGAACAGGCCATTGCCTGTCACCTCCGTCTTGCTGCCGAACAGGTTGGCCAGCGCGCCGCCGAAGATCGGCACCATGGCCTTGAGCACCGATCCGATCGCGTTCGTCTGGAAGCCGGTCGACACGAGCGAGTCCGCGTTCACGTTGCCTGCGCGCACCACCAGCGAGGCCAGCCCGCCGATCCGCCCCTCGATCGATCGCAGCGTTGACGCCATCTCGCGGGAGCTGCCGAGCAGGGGGTCGATGCCCTTCAGGTCGTCGATGGCGCGCACGACCGATTCCGACTGCGCCGTGCTGTCGCCGAATACCGTCCCGGCACCGGTGTTGCTCGCGGGGGGTTTGGCGCTGCTACCGCCTCCGCTGAAGCCGACGCTGGCCATCACGCCCAGCATCGCGGCGACCGCGGGGAAGCCTGCCGGCCCGAGGCTGGCGAACATGCGCGCTGCGCCGCCGGCCACGTCGACCGCAGTCCGCGCGAGCTGCACCAGCGTCAGCGCCTTCTCTGCCGCCGCCATGGCCGCGTAGCCGCGACTATTCTCCGCGAACATGCCCTTCGCCGCGCCCGCGAGCGCCGTGGTGTTGGCCAGGCGCAAGCGACTGCTCTCGCGAATCTCCTGCTCGCGGGACAGGCCAGCGCGCGCGATGCGATCCTGCTGCGCGCCGTAATCCCCGAGGATCGACACGACGTCACCGATCGAATCGCCTGCGCGACCGAAGGCGCGCGACATAGCGTTCGCTGCTCGATCGGCGTCCCTGCTGATAGCCTCGAAGACGTTGACGTTCGTGCCCAGCAGCTTGTCGAGCCCCTTTACCTCCAGGTCGACCGTGGTGGTGATCGCGGGGATGCTGTCGAGTTCGCCCTTGAACTCCGCGACGGCTTGCTTCGCCTTCTCCGCGGCTTCCCGGATCGCACCGAACTGGTAGTCGCCCGCCTGATCGTCGGTGATGAGACCCGCCTTGCGCACCCTTTCGATCTCGGCCAGCGCCGTCTGATATCCGCGCTGCGACGCGCCTGCCGGGTCGAACCGCCCTTGCAGGCTCTCGTATGTGCTCTGAAGCTCTCGCACAGCCCGTTCGGCCAGCTTCAACTCGGCGCGGTGCTCGCGCAATTCCTTGTTGTGATCGCGCACGGCCGAGCGCGCGCCCTGCTGCGCCGCCTCCGCCGCATTGACGGCCTGCGTGGCACGCGTGAGGTCCGAGCGGTAGACGTCCAGCGCCCTGCCGCCTGCCTTGTCCGCCGCCGCTCCACGCTCCTGCACCAGCGCCAATTCGGCACGCGCACGGGCGAGGGGAGTGGTGGCCGTGGCCAGCGCCACCTGCTTCTCAATGAGGGATGCGGAGGCGCGCGCCGCGCCCGTCGCGCCGCCCGCGAGCATCGCCAGCTCCTTGCGAAGCTTCTCGTTCTCGCGACTGGCCAGCACCGCGCCGCCGGCCGTGGTGCTCAGTTGCAGCGCAAGCTTGCCCAGCTTCGGATCTGCTCGCGCCAGCGCACCGATCGTGTCCACGAGCTTGCCGACGTCGCCGTTGGCCTTAGCGATTGCCGCGGTAACGCGGGCGTCGGTCATGCGCATGATGACCGGCGCGCCCGAGGACATGCTGCCGGCGATCGGCGCGTTCACGTCGAGCTGGTTCCGCGCGAGACGGAAGGTATCAGCGCGCGCCTCGCTCATCGCCTTGTCGTTGGCCGCGAGCTGAGCCTGCCGCGTCAGTACGGCGTTCAGCACCAGCGTCTTGTTCTGCTCGACCAGCCGACCGGTCGTGTCGTCGATGAAGTTGCCGATATCGGATTGGCGCGCCTGGAAGGTCTTCATCGCCTCCTCAGCCTTCTTCGCCGCGTCCTCATTGTCGAGCAACTTGCTGCTGAGGGTGCCGACCACCAGCGCGCCTGCGGTCAGGGCCAAGCCCCAAGGTCCCATCATGAAGGCGCCGAACTTGCCGGCCGCCCCGCCCATATAGGTCATCTGGCTGGCGACCTGCCCGCCCTGGATGGCCAGCACGTTCAGCACGTTCGTTCCCATGCTGACCTGCGTGAACACGTCCTGCGCCTGGGGCGCGATCGCTGCCATAGCGCTGCCGGTGCTCTTCATGCCCCGCGCCGCGCCGTTGCCGGCCGCCTCAAGCGCTGCCAATCGCGCCGCCGCCGCCTCGAGCTTATCCGCCGCCGCGCCGGCGCCCAGGTCCCGCGCCGCCGCCGCCTTCATGGCCGCATCGTACGCGCGCACCTCCGCCGCCGTCTTCCCGAACACAGTCGCTTGCCGCTCAAGCCGGCTGGTAAGGCGGATCGTCTCTTGCTCGATGCGGACCATGGCTTTCGACGCGGTGTCGCCGGCCTGATCCGCCGCGTTCGCGAGGGTGCTGAATTGGAGGCCAGCTTCGCGGACGTTAAGTCCGCCCCGAACCGCCTTCTGCACCTTCTCCCACTCGCGAATGATGTTCGCCTGGGTCTTGCCGACCACATCGTCGAGCGTCTTGAAACCGCCGAACACGGCTCCGAAGTCGATCGCGAACTCGGCGCTGAGTGTGGCGTTGTCCTCGTCCATCAGCCTGCCTCCACCAGGTTCGCAAGGCGCGACAGCCGCGATCGGCTCGCACGAGCTTCCGCACGCTGTCGAAGCAGCAGCGCGTCAAACTCCTGCTGATGACGGGTGAGCAACTCCTTGCCGTCCGCCTCAACAGCCCTGATCTCGGCGAGTACCGCCGCGAGTTCGATCATGGCTGCGTCACCTGCTCTTCCAGGTCGGCCAAGCGGCCTGCGAGATGGTCGATGACAATCAGGAGGGTGTCCGTCAGCCGCTCCTCACGGCGCAGCATCGCGCCCTTCAGGCCATCTAGCTCGCAGAGGATGCGATCCTGCGTCGATAGTTTCGCCATCGCCGCCGCGTCGCGGGCGCTATCCGCGATCGACTTCGGCTTCAGCGGTGCAAAGTGTCGCCGAAGATCGGCAAGCGCCTTTTCGACTTCCGCGCTCATTACCACGCGGCTCCGGTCACCATCTGCACCGCGCCCGGCATCCGCGATGCCCACGCGCAGCGCAGGATCAGGCGAAGGGCAAAGCCTGCCGTCTGGAAAATGCTCGTCACCGGCGCGGCTACGGCGTTGGGGCTGCCAGCAGTCGCTATCTGTGCCGGGTTCGTGTCCTCCCAATGGATCGCGGTCGCGGTCGCCACGTCCACCTGCGGAAGCCCGTCAAAGGCCGATGCGATCGCGTTCGTCTCGACTGCAACGACAGTGCCAGGCGCGAGCCGGGGCGTCGGCACGATCACGTCGGCGAAGGCGGCTGAGCGAAGCCGAACGGCGACTTCCTGTCGCGGATTGGCGAAATAGAGGATGCCCGTGCCGCCGCCGGCAGCGCTGATTGCCCCTGCCAGTCCCGCGAGGTCCGCAACCATGGCGTCCGCTGGGCCACCGGACGCCGCCGCGATCGGCGAGACACCAGCGAGCAACCCGGCCGGGCGCGCATCGGAACCGGCAGCGTCGGAAAACAGGGCGGCGTCGAGCGCCGATGCAGCCGCGTCCCGCATAGCCATCTCGATCACATCCAGGGCGTTCTCCGCCGAGTATTGAGCGAGGTCACCGCTGATGCCTGTGATCGCCGCCAGCTTCCGTTGCGGTCCAAGGGTCGCGCCTGCGAAATTCCCGGTGACGGCTGGGATCGGCTGCCCTTCTGCGACGAACGCCGGATCGCGGATCACCTTGCCGAGGCCGGGCAGCACGGCGACGTTCTGCCCGGTCAGGTCGACCCGCGCACACGCTGCAAACAACCGCGCCGCCGCACTGGCGGGCGCGAGGCTGGCGAGGAACGCCGCGACAACCTTACCGCTAGCGAGTTGCCCGCCCCAGCCATTGCTTGAGGCAGGCGCGGTCGCAGCCTTCGTCAGCGCCTCGCATACGCCGGGGTCGCTTCCCCAATAGTGCTTGGCGACGTCCTCCGGGCGCATCCCAAGCATCTTGGCTGATGCGACAGATACGGCGTGCTGCCGCCACAGCTTCAGCACGTCTGCGTCGGGGCGATCGGACGGGAGAAAGAACTTTGTCATGGCGCCGTTCTACCTTCGTTTCTGGCGAAGTTTCGTCACGCGTGACGGTTTATTTTGCCCACCGGCGCGCCCACTCTTGCACGATCTCGGAAAGCGCATCTTCCACCTTCGCTCGGTCCTGCGCATCGCGCTCGGTCAACCGCCGCGCCTCAATCAGCGCCAGCAGCAGACTGTCGTTACCTGCGATGCGGTAGAGCACAACTCGATCAGATTGGCGCTGCCGGTATCGGCGCGCGCGTTCGGCTGGCGTGAGGGCCATGCGCTACCCCCCTCAGGCTAGGTTCGCGAAAGTCCGCGAAAGTTCGCAGGTGCGAACCAGAGCGAACCATATTCAACGATGGCCGAAGTGGCGGATTTCTGCGGGTTTTTGTTGGTTGCCACAGGTTGCCAAAGTTCGCACTGGCAACCTGCCTGCGTACTTTTCAAACAAGATGTGGACTTCGTGGATGAAAGGTCAGCGCCTAGTCTCCGCCTAGTCATCACCGGCTCCAGGTAGAACAAAGCGGGGCGAGGCGGGTTTGCGAGCGGGTTGCCGGCAGTTGAACCGGCTTTAAAAAGTCCGCACCAATTTCCCCCACGGAGAAAAAATCTCTGCGTGGCAGCGGGACCGGTACGGGACGGGAGGGAACCTGCTAAGTTGAGGGCCCCCCCCCGGGGTAAGAGGTGCCGAGCAGCAGGCCATCGCCAGTGGCTGCGGCCCGGTGCCGGGATCAGACCTGCGCGTAAGGTTCGAACGTGTCGATGAATTGATGCAAGCTGTCGCTGGAATCGGGAGCGTTGTCCGCATGCTCCCGAGCGGACCCGATCGCCTGACGCAACCGAGCACGATCGCCATCCGCCATGTCGCGCAGAACGCCAGAACCAAGGGCATACAGCACAACGAACTCGAGAATGCTCTGACGGGCCATGACGGAAGACAGCATCTGAAATTGACGATTGGCTACGTCGGATTGGCTTCGCATAGCCTTCACCAGCCGTTCGCTCTTCGGTGCACGCATTCGGGTCTCTCCTGTTTGTCGGTCGGTGAAGCGTAGCAAACGTGCTGCGCTCTAATCGAGGGTGCTCAAGGGCGTTCAGCATGCCCATCAGCGCTGCCACGGCATCACGCCGCCTCCCGAGCGCCGCCGGTGTGCCTCCTCGTCGGGCGTGAGATCCCGGCGGTAACCCTCGACGTCGTATCGAAAGGTCGCGCCCTTGATCACTAAGGTTTTGTTGTGAGCGTCCACGTGGTCAGGATGGATTGGTGCGATGGCCGACACTGGCTCACGCTTGTAGCGCAGCCCTGAGTTACCGGCCTCGTCGACATACCATTCGATGTTTGAGCGGTTTGCCAACGCACCTGCATTGCGAATACACGCGAAAGCTTCCGAGCTCGCGTGTTCTGCCGCCGGCTCGTACGTTTGCTCGAAACTGCGACGCTGATCTTCCTGACAAAGTGCGACTAAGTCGGATGCGCGCGGCATCCACCGTTCCGCCCGCACCCACTTGGAAATGGCTCGCTCGAGCCGGTCAGCTGGCAAATCGGCAACGTCTAGCGCGAGAAGACGCAGCGCCTCACCATGTGCAGCTAGATCAGTTGCTGCGGTAGGACGGTAACGCAGGCCAAGCTCCGCGATCAGCCTGCCAATCGCCGGCGGTACGTTCGGCTTCTTCAGCGGCTCGGGCCGCGTGGAGCATGTCGAGCGCCGGATCGGGCCGAGATCCTCGTACGCTCCGGTCCGATTGGTGCGGACCAGAGTAGCCGCTTCGCTGTGATAATCCATTGTTGGTGTCCTTGATCGGGTAGAGGTCGGTCCAGAGGCGGAAGGTCGATTGATCGAGGACCTCGCCTGGCGGGTGACCGGCATCAGCCAGCGTCCGGAGCTTGCCGACTGCGAGGGTCAGTGCTCGGGTGGTTTCCCTCGCTCCCTTCGAGTGACGCATTTCCAGCCAGCCTTCCCAAGCATCGGCAGGGATCCAATCCGGGAGATCGAAAGTGGGCTGCGCACGCGCACGCTTCTTCTGAGAAGACGTAGTCTTCGAAGAAGTAGGTTCCTTGGGAGGTTCCGTGTCCCGTTTTTGGGACTCTTTCTCGGGAAAAACGGTACTGTTTAACGGTCCCGTTTTCGGGACGCTTTGCTCTACCGGTGCCGTCTCTGGGACCGTTTCGATCGGCAGCCTGTAGACTTTCACCTGACGTGTTCGGCCGCACCGACGACCCGTGTCGAGCAGGAGCCCGGCAGCTTCCAGCGAGGCCGTCGACTTCATTACGGTCTTGCGGTCGCAGCCGGTCCACTCGCAAAGCGCCGCCACCGACGGGAAGCACTCTCCTGCCTTGTCTGCGTGATCTGCGAAGGCGATCAGGACCAGCTTGTCCAGCGGACGGGTGGGCTGTTGCCGCGCCGCCCAATAGCTTGCGTGGCTCACCCGAACTTCTTCGCGGCCCGGGCGAAGCACACCTGCCGACGCCATGCCTCAGTCGTGATGATCTCAACGGCGCTGGCGATCGCGTTTGCGCCGCCGGACGGCTTCACGTAAAAAGGCGTGAACCGATCGCTCCCAAGCGCCTGGTCACTCGCCCTCGTACCGGTTGCCGCCGGTGCGAGGGCTTCTGATTCTTGGGGTGGCGGATCAGCGTAGCTGACACATGACTTGCACGGGGCCGCCGTAACGCCCCATAAATTGCTGCTAAGCCGTTGATTTGTGGTGCACCCGACTGGATTCGAACCAGTGGCCTCTGCCTTCGGAGGGCAGCGCTCTATCCAGCTGAGCTACGGGTGCCGGTCGCGCCCGATTAGCAGGCGATCGCGGCGGGCGCTACCCGTTTCGACGTGCAAAACGTCATCGGGCGAGCGTCACCGGCTGGAAAGGGGCCAGGCCGCAACTCGCGCCGCGTGCCGGGCCGCTGGCGTAGAGCACCGTGATGATGTCTTGCGCGCATAACTGGCCGATCGAGGTCGCGTAGCCGAAGCGCCGTTCGCTGCCGAGCCCGGGGCAGCCCTGCGGCAGGGTGACGCGGTACAGTTTGCGGCCGCTGGTGCGGAAATCGATCACGCGGTCGCTGCGCACGAGGCTTTCCTCGATCGCCTGGATCGGCAGGCAGGTGCGGGGCGCGCCGGCCGGCGTGGCGACCGGCACGACAGGACGATCGCGCGCGGGCGCCGCTGCGGTGATCAGTAGACAGGGGGCGATCAGCAGGACGGAGGCGGGCAGCAGGACGGAGGCGGGCAGCGAGCGGCGCATCGTCACTCCTTGGCGGGTTTGGCCACGGGGGGCGGGGTCTTGGGCTTGAACGCGCACAGGTCGATCTCGATGCAGCGCCAGCATTCGGGCTTGCGCGCCTTGCAGACGTAGCGGCCGTGCAGGATCAGCCAGTGATGCGCATGGACCCGGAACGGCGCCGGAGTGACGGCATCGAGCCGCTTCTCGACCGCGAGCACCGTCTTGCCCTTCGCCAGCCCGGTACGATTGCCGACGCGGAAGATGTGCGTATCGACCGCGAAGGTCTCAGCGCCGAACGCCACGTTCATGACGACATTGGCGGTCTTGCGCCCGACGCCGGGAAGCTTCTCCAGCGCCTCGCGGTCCGGCGGGACGCAGCCGGCATGTTCGTCGATCAGCGCCTGCGACAGCGCGATGACGTTCTTCGCCTTGGTGTTGAACAGGCCGATCGTGCGGATGTGCTGTTTCAGCCCGTCGAGCCCCAGCGCGACCATCTTCGCGGGCGTGTCGACCTGTGCGAACAACGCGCGTGTCGCCTTGTTCACCCCCGCATCGGTGGCCTGTGCGGACAGCACGACCGCGACCAGCAGCGTGTAATCATTGACCGATTCAAGCTCGGTCTCGGGATGCGGATTGGCCTCCGCCAGGCGACGGTAGAATTCGGCGACAGTCTTCCGGTTCATGGTGCCTTCTTCAAAGCCCGAGCACCTCGGCCATCGCATAGCGGCCCGGTGCGCGGCCGGCGAGCCACAGCGCCGCCTTTACCGCGCCGCGCGCGAAGATCGTGCGATCCTCGGCGCGGTGAGCGATCTCGATCCGCTCGCCCTCGCCCGCGAACACCACCATATGGTCGCCGACGACGGAGCCGCCGCGCAGACTGGCGAAGCCGATCGTGCCTTCGCTGCGCGCACCGACAAGCCCGGCGCGGCTATCGACGCGGACCTCGGCGAGCCGCGTCGCGCGCCCTGCCGCGGCGGCGTCACCGAGCAGCAGCGCGGTGCCGGAGGGGGCATCGACCTTGTGGCGATGGTGCATCTCCGCGATCTCGATATCCCAGTCGGGTCCCAGCCGCGCCGCTGCCTCGCGCACCAGCATTTCCAGCAACGTAACGCCGAGAGAGGTATTGCCGGTCTGGAGCACCGGGATCACGTCCGCGGCCTGTTCGAGCAGCGCCTGATGCGTGGCGAGCAGCCCGGTGGTGCCGATCACGATCGGGGTGCGTGCCGCAATCGCCGCCGCCAAATGCGATTCGAGCGCGGCGGGTGTCGAGAAATCGACCAAAACGTCGGCGGCGTGCGCGATCGGGAACGGATCGCTGCCCGCGTCGGCACCACCCGCGATCGCCACACCTTCCGATGCGGCGATCGTCGCGATGGCGCGGCCCATGCGGCCGTTGTTGCCGTAGATGCCGATGCTGGTCATGCCGGGTGCCTTGAGCCGAAGAGCGATGTGAGTGCCCCTCTCGCATGAAAGACCCGGTCAGGAACAGGGGCGGCGTTGCACCACGAGACTATAGCGCGAGATCGGGATGGCGATCCGGCTTCACGCGCGTCGCGGCCGGGCGCGGCGTCGTGGCGACCTGGACAGCGGGCGAGGCGATGGCGAGTTGCAGCACCTCCGCGGTCTGCGCCCACTCGCTCGCCAGCCGATCCGGCTGATCGTTGAGGGCGACGCCGTAGCTGGGCACCATCGCGGTGATCCGCTGATGCCACGCCGGGGTCGCCAGCCGATCGGCGAAGACCTTCCTGAGCAGGTTCAGCATGATCGACGGCGCGGTCGAGGCACCGGGGGACGCGCCGAGCAGCGCCGCGATCGAACCGTCCTTCGACGCGACGATCTCGGTGCCGAGCTTCAACACACCGCCCTTTTCAGGATCACGCTTGATGATCTGCACGCGCTGACCCGCCTGCCACAGCCGCCAGTCGGCGTCCTTTGCGCCGGGCAGATATTCGCGCAGCGCGTTCATCCGGTCCTCCTGGCTCATGATCAGCTGCCCGGCGAGATATTCGACGAGGTCGAAATCATCCCAGCCGACGCTGAGCATCGGGCGGAAATTGTCGAGCGTGACCGAGGCGGGGAGATCGAAGTACGACCCCTCCTTGAGGAACTTGGTGGAGAAGGTTGCGAACGGGCCGAACAGCAGCACCTGCTTGCCGTCGAGGTAGCGCGTGTCGAGGTGCGGGACCGACATCGGCGGCGATCCGGTCGCCGCCTTGCCGTAGACCTTGGCGAGGTGGCGTTGCGCGATCGCGGGATCGTCAGTGACCAGGAACGAGCCGCCAACCGGGAAGCCGGCGTAATCTTCCGCCTCCGGAATGCCCGACTTCTGAAGGATCGGCAGCGCACCGCCGCCCGCGCCAGCGAAGACGAAGCGGGCGGTGATCACCTGCTCGCTGTCGTCCTTCATTCCCGTGGCGGTGACGCGCC
Organism: Sphingomonas phyllosphaerae 5.2; assembly: GCF_000419605.1. Lineage (NCBI taxonomy): Bacteria > Pseudomonadati > Pseudomonadota > Alphaproteobacteria > Sphingomonadales > Sphingomonadaceae > Sphingomonas > Sphingomonas phyllosphaerae. The sequence continues at coordinate 1,312,491 of NZ_ATTI01000001.1, forward strand.
ACGTGCCGTCGGCGTTGCGCTCCAGTGCACGAACTTCGTGTCCCGTGGTCAGCGTGAACTTCGGCTGTTTCTTCAGCGTCGCGATATACTGGCGCGTCACCTCGCCCCAGTCGCAATCGGTACCGAGCGGCGAACGCGTCGCGGCAAGCGGTTCGCCACCGGCGCGGCCCTCCATCATCAACGGCACCCACGAGGCGATCTGCGCCGGATCGCTGGTGAATTCCATGCCGGAGAACAGCGGGCTGGCGCCCAGCGCCTCGTAGCGCTTCTTCAGATAGGCGGTGTTTTCCGCTCCCCAGACCAGATTCATATGCGGCGTGGAGTTGATGAACGAGCGCGGGTTACCCAGCACCCCGGCCTTCACCTGCGCGGCGAGGAACTGGCGGGTGACCTGGAATTGTTCGTTGATCTCGATCGCCTTGGCGATTTCGACGCGACCGTCGGCCTTGTTGACGGGCGTATAGTTCAGTTCGCACAGCGCCGAGTGACCGGTGCCGGCGTTGTTCCAGCCATTCGAGCTTTCGTCCGCGACCGTGTCGAGGCGCTCGACCAGCTCGATCGTCCAATCGGGTTCAAGCTGCTTGAGCATGACGCCCAGCGTGGCGCTCATGATCCCGCCGCCGATCAGCAGGACATCGACCTTCCGTTCGCTGCGCGCCGCGCGCGCGGTCGGCGCGGCGATCGAGGCGGTGCCGGCGGCGAGCGCCGTACCGAGCAGGTTGCGACGCGTGACGCCGGGGCGGGGGGAGGGGGTTTCGGTCTGCACCGCAGGATCTTTCCGCTATGACGACCATCCCTGCGGAGCGGTGATCCGCTGCGCAGGGATGGTCGCAGGATGATGGTCAGTGACGCGGGCGGCGGTCAACGCCGCCCTGCATCGCTATGTAATCCTCACCCAAAAACGGATCGCTTCGCCTTCCAGATGGCGGCTGAGGTCGCGACGTTCAAGGCGTGGCGTGTGACAAAGCGTCCCCTGCCACGCCCTGCGACGTCACGCGACGTCCAGCATCAGCTTCCCATCGCCTTCGTCGACATGGACGTTCGCGCCGTCCTTCACCTCGCCACGCAGGATCAGTTCGGCAAGCGGATCCTGGAGGTGGCGCTGTACCGCGCGCTTGAGCGGACGGGCACCATAGACCGGATCGTAGCCGACGCGCCCGAGCCACGCGCGCGCGGCGTCGGTCAGGTCGAGCGTGACCTTGCGATCCGCCAGCAGCTTGCCGACTCGCCCGACCTGGATGTCGACGATCGGCCCCATGTGCGCCTGACCCAGCCGGTGGAACAGGATGATCTCGTCCAGCCGGTTGAGGAATTCCGGACGGAAATGCGCGCGCACCACGTCCATCACCTGTGGCTCGACGCTTTCCACCGCATCGTTCTCGCCCATGTTGGCGAGATACTGGCTGCCGAGATTGGAGGTCAGGATGATCAGCGTGTTCGAGAAGTCGACGGTGCGCCCCTGGCCATCGGTCAGGCGACCGTCGTCGAGCACTTGCAGCAGCACGTTGAACACGTCGCCGTGCGCCTTCTCGACCTCGTCGAACAACACCACCTGATAGGGACGGCGCCGCACCGCCTCCGTCAGGACGCCGCCTTCCTCATAGCCGACGTAGCCCGGCGGCGCGCCGATCAGCCGCGATACCGCGTGCTTCTCCATGAACTCGCTCATGTCGATCCGCACCATCGCGCTGGAATCATCGAAGAGGAATTCGGCGAGCGCCTTGGTCAACTCGGTCTTGCCGACGCCGGTCGGCCCGAGAAACAGGAACGAGCCGAGCGGCCGGTTCGGGTCCTGCAAGCCCGCGCGGGCGCGGCGGACCGCCGTGGAAACGGCGCGCACCGCATCGGCCTGCCCGATCACGCGCTTGCCGATCACCTCTTCCATCCGCAGCAGCTTTTCGCGCTCGCCCTCCAGCATCCGCTCGACCGGCACCCCGGTCCAGCGGCTGACGACGCCTGCGATATCGTCGGCGGTCACTTCCTCACGCAGCATCGCGCCCTTGGTGGTCGCCGCGGCTTCGGCGAGCTGCTTCTCCAGCGCCGGGATACGGCCGTAGGAAAGCTCCCCTGCCTTGCCGAGATCGCCCTGCCGCTGCGCCTGTTCCAGCTCCAGCCGCGCGGCGTCGAGCTGTTCCTTCAGCTTCGCCTCGCCCGCGATCTTGTCCTTCTCGGCGCGCCAGCGGCCGGTGAGTTCGGCGGACTGCTGCTCGAGGTTGGCGAGTTCGCCCTCCAGCGTTTCCAGCCGGTCGATCGACGCTGCGTCGGTCTCGCGCTTGAGCCCCTCGCGCTCGATCTTGAGGCGCAGGATGCGACGGTCGAGCGTCTCGATCTCCTCGGGCTTGCTTTCCACCTCCATGCGGATGCGGCTGGCGGCCTCGTCCATCAGATCGATCGCCTTGTCGGGCAGGAAGCGATCGGTGATGTAGCGGTTGGAGAGCGTCGCGGCCGAGACCAGCGCGCCGTCGGTGATCCGCACGCCGTGGTGCAGTTCGTACTTCTCCTTCAGCCCGCGCAGGATGCTGATCGTGTCCTCGACGGTCGGCTCGCCCACGAACACCGGCTGGAAGCGGCGTTGCAGCGCCGGGTCCTTCTCTACGTGCTTGCGATATTCGTCGAGCGTGGTCGCGCCGACGCAATGCAGCTCGCCACGCGCCAGCGCCGGCTTGAGCAGGTTGCCCGCGTCCATCGCGCCCTCGGACTTGCCGGCGCCGATCAGGGTGTGCATCTCGTCGATGAACAGCACGATCTGACCGTCCGCGCCCTTCACCTCGTCGATGACGCCCTTCAGCCGTTCCTCGAACTCGCCGCGATACTTCGCGCCCGCGATCAGCGCGCCCATGTCGAGCGCCATCAGCGTCTTTTCCTTCAGGCCGTCGGGTACGTCGCCATTGGCGATCCGCAACGCCAGCCCCTCGACGATCGCGGTCTTGCCGACGCCGGGCTCGCCGATCAGGACGGGATTGTTCTTGGTGCGGCGGGCGAGCACCTGGATCGTGCGCCGGATCTCCTCGTCGCGCCCGATCACGGGGTCGAGCTTGCCGTCGCGCGCCGCCTGCGTCAGGTCGCGTGCGAACTTCTTGAGCGCGTCGTAGCGATCCTCGGCGCTGGCCGTGTCGGCGGTCCGCCCGCCGCGCAATCGCACGATCGCGGCATTGAGTGCCTCGGGCGTCGCGTTCGCGGCCTTCAGCGCCTTGCCGGCGGTGGTGTTGAGGCTGAGCGCCAGCGCCACCAGCAGCCGCTCGACCGTGACATAGCTGTCGCCGGTCTTCTGCGCGATCTGTTCGGCCTGGTCGAGCACGCGCACCGCATCCGCCGACAGGCCGGGGGTGTTCTGCGCGCCCGAGCCGCTGACCGCGGGAATGCGCGCGAGCGCGGCGTCGGTTTCGGTCACCGCGCGGCGCGGATCGCCGCCCGCGGCGGTGATGAGCCCGGCGGCCATGCCCTGCTCATCCTCGAGCAATGCCTTGAGGAGATGCTCGGGCGCGATCTGCTGGTGGCTCATGCGGATCGCAACGGTCTGCGCGGACTGGAGGAAGCCCTTCGCGCGGTCGGTGAATTTCTCTAGGTTCATCTGGAAGCCCTGTCTCGCTTGGCTGTCAGATGGTGTTGCTATTCGGCCACACAAGGGGATCGCCGCCGCGCGGTGTCAATCCCGCCACGTCTTTGCGCGCAGGTTCAGATTGTCCATGCGCCGCGCCGCCAGCCGCGGACCGAGGAAGCGATAGAAATACCAGTCCTTCGCCGTGGCGGGCGTGAAATGGTAGAGCAGCCGCTCTGGCAGGGTCCAGTTCACCGCGCTGCGGTCGCTGCGCCGGTCCGACGGCACGCACCAGAGATCGAACGGATAGACGACACGGCCCTGCTGCACGACCCGCTGCATGATCTCGTGATCCTCCAGCACGTAGCGCCACCAACGCTCCGCATAACCACCCGCCGCGCGCAACGCGTCGGTGCGGAACGTCTGGCCATAGCCGCCGGTGTGGGTCTGTTTCGGCCAGAGCCGGCTGGCGACCTGCACATGGCGGCGCTTGCGCAACGCGGCGCCCTCGTCGTCGGCCGGCACGTCGGTGCCCATCACGGCCACGACGCCGGGCGCGAAGGCAGCATCGGCGGTCGCGAGGTAATGCGGCGGATAGAGCGTGTCGGCGTCGCCGAATGCGACGAACGGCGTCGTGACCGCCGCGAGCCCGCATTCCAGCGCATGGATCTTGCCGGGGCGATCCTCGTGCAGGTGGACGATCTCGATTCCCGTCAGCGTCGCGCCGATCCGCCGCGCCAGCGCCGGCGATCCGTCCGTCGACGCGTTATCGACCAGCACCAGCCGGAACGGCCGCAGCGTCTGGCGACCGAGACTTTCCAGCGTGGCGGGCAGATAGTCGGCCTCGTCGAAATAGGGGATGACGAACGACCATTTCACCGCAGCATCCCCGCGAGCACCTGGCATGCCGGCACGCTGCTATCCAGCCCGTGCGTCGCCACCACGTGACGACGCGCCGCCGCGCCCATCGCCGCGATCCGGACCGGGTCGTCGAGCAGTGCCGCGGTCCCCGCCGCGAACGTTGCGCGATCCACGCGCAACCCGCAATCTGGCGGGATGACGTCGTCGCCCATCCGCGCGCCGAACCCGACCACCGGCTTTCCGCACGCCATCGCCTCGACGATCGCGCGCGGAAAGTAATCGCGCCGCCCGGCGTGGAAGTAGAGATGGCTTTGATGGAGGAGCCCCGGCACGTCGCGATGCGGGACGTGCCCCAGCCATTCGATGTGCGGATAGCGCCGCGCCAGCGCCGCGCCGTCCGGGCCGCCGCCCGCCACCGCCACGCGGTAACGCCGCGACAACGCGCCGACCTCGGCGAAACTCTTCCACCGCGACAGGCGGCTGATCGCGATCACGTCCCAGCGGGTCGGGCGTTGCTCGGGGTGGAACAGGGCGGTGTCGATCGACTTGGGCAACCGCAGCATTCGCGTGCGCGGGATCGCGACGCGCCAGAACGGCGGGTGCGCCAGCGCCCGTTCCTGCACGGCCGATTCCGGGAACACCATCTTCGCGAGCGGCAGCAGCCGGCTCCAGTAATCGCCGCCGATGATGACCGCGAAGCGGCGCTTCTCGGGCCGCAGCAGCTGGTCGAACAGATGATAGCCGATGCCGCCGTTCGTGCCGATCACCACGAACAGCGCGTCGGTGGCGGCGCGCGCGGCGGCGAGCATCACGGCGCTGACATGGTCGCGCGCCGGGTTGCGTGGATTGTCCGCGGTGAACAGGCGGACGGTGTAGCGGCTGGCTGCGTCGCCGGGAGCGGCGACGACGCATGCCTCGTGCCCGATCCCCCACAACTCGACTTCCACCCCCATCGCCGATAGGATAGCGGGCATCCGACGATCGCGATTGATCCACGCCAGCCATTCGGCCTGGTCGGCGACGCTGACGTAGGTGGGATAGCTGAGGATGAAGATGATACGCGTCATGGAATGCTCGCTGGTAGCCGGTTCGCGGCCTCCTGCCCAGCATCGGGCGGCGCGCGCATCATGATGCCGTTCGGCGACGAAGGGCCGCGGATCAGCTGCCTGATGGTCACCGCCGACCGCCGCCAGCTGGCGGAACGCTCGGTCGACTGCTTCCTTTCGCAGCATTATCCCAACCGCGAGCTGATCATCGTCGACGACGGTGCGGAGGATTACACCCCGATCCTGACGGCAATTCCGGCGGAGCGGTTGATCCACCACCGGCTGGTCAAGGACCCCGCGCGCACGCTGGGCGAATTGCGCAACCTGTCGCTCGATCTCGCGCGCGGCGACCTGCTCGCGCAATGGGATGACGACGACTGGTTCGATCCCGAGCGGCTGACGCGCCAATATGCAGCGCTGGGCGCGAAGGCGGCATGCTGGACGCACGCGACGCTGGTGCATCTCGACGATCCCGAATGGCTGGAGCGGCCGTATATCGGCCATATCCAGGGCGGCGCGCCCAGCACGATCCTGCACGTCCGCGACGACCACATCCGCTACCCTTCCGAGCGGAAGGGTGAGGACAGCACGTATCGCGACGAATGGGGTCGACGTGGCGCGGTGACGATGGGCGCCGAATGGTCGGCGCTGCTGATCCGCTGCTTCCACGGCAGCAATACGTGGGAGCGCGATCACTTCACTCGCCGCGTCGCGCTGCGCCCGATCGATATCGTCGAATGGAACATCCGCAAGCTGCTGGGCACGACCGCCAATTACTCGCAGTTCCGGCTGACGCCGCGGCAGCGCGCGTCGTTCGATGCCTTTTACGCGCAGTCGCGCGCGCTCGGCATCTTCTGACGCGCACGCGCGGTGTTTCAACAACGTCTCGAGCGCCTTCGGGCGCTGGCGGATCGCCCGGCGGCGCGGGTTGCGGGCAAGGTGGCGCGCGTTGCGTTCTTCGTCGGCATGATCGCGTGGATGGCGTTGAAGATCCGGGCGATCGGGTGGCGCGACGTCCTCGCCAGCCTGCCAGTCAACCCGCTGTTCTACATCCTGTTCGTCGTCGGGTTCCTCGTCCTGCCAGCCTCGGAGATCGTGGTGTTTCGCACGATCTTCGGGCGCGCGTTGCCGGGCGCGTTCCCGATCCTCATCCGCAAGCGCATCTATAACAGCGCACTCGTCGGCTATTCGGGCGAATTGTATCTCTTCGTCTGGCTGCGGCGCGTGATCGGGTTGCCCGGCAAGACGATCGCGATCGGGCTGAAGGACAATGCGATCCTGTCCGCGCTCGCCTCCGGGATGGTCACGCTGGTCTTGCTGGTCGTGTTCGCGGCAGCGGGCGATGCGCGGCGGATCGCGGCCTGGCTCGATCCCGGGCCGGCGCTGCTGATCGCGGGGCTGCTCGGCGCGGTCTTCCTCGCGCCGCTGTTGTTCCGGATGCGGCGGCAGTTGATCGCGATGCCTGTGCCGCAGATGATGCGCGTGATGACGATCCACGGCGCGCGGATCGTCGCGTCGGTGGTGTTGCAGGCGACGCAATGGGCGGTCGTGCTGCCGCAGGAGCCGTGGAGCGTGTGGCTGGTGTTCCTGACCGCGCAGATGGTGATCTCCCGCCTGCCGATCATCCCCAATCGTGACCTGCTGTTCCTCAGTGCCGCGCTGGAGATGAGCGGCGCGATCCAGGGCCCGCGCGAGGCGATGGCCGGGCTGTTGCTGGCGGGCGGGGCGCTGACGCAGGGGAGCAACCTGGCCTTTTACCTGCTCACCTCGCTCTGGAAGCAGCCGCCGGTCGAGAACGTCGATCTTCCGAGCGACGACGAGGACCGGATCGCCGGGATGCCCTAGGGCGGTTTCCGACCACGTTGCACCACCGACATCGCCCTTTGGGTGCTCGCTACGCGACGGGTGATTCCGGTCCGCCGCGGCGTTGCTCCCCGGTTACGATGCCGAAGCATCGCGCCCTCCTCGCGCCTTGCGGCGGATTCCAAATCCCCGCCGTGCCGATGGCGCAACATGATCGGAAACCGCTCAAGCGGCGCGCCGTCGCCTTAGCGGGTCACTGCCGCCACGTCGTCGCGCGTCCAGCCGCCGCCCATCGCCTGGTAGAGCGCGACATAGCTGTTGAGCCGGTCGGCCCGCGCTTGCGCCAGCGACAGTTCGGCAGTCAGCAAGGTGCGCTGCGCGTCGAGTTGCTCGATGTAGCTGGAATAGCCCGCGCGGTAGCGATTGGTGGCGTTCTGGAGCGCGCCACGCGATGCTGCCGCCTGCTCGGCAAGCGCCTGCGCCTGTTCGCCGGTGCGACGGACACCGGCCAGCGCGTCCTCGACCTCGCGGAACGCGGTGAGCGCAGTGCGCCGGTAGGCGAATGCCGCCTGATCGCGCCGGGCGGTGGCGGCGCGTTCCTGCGCACGCAGCCGCCCGCCGTCGAAGATCGGCGCGAGGATGCTCGCCCCGAGCGAGAACACCACCTCCGGCTGCGCCAGCGCGGTCGACAGCACGAGGTTGGCGGCACCGGTGAGCGACAGGTTGGGCAGCATCGCCGCCCGCTGGCTGTCGAGCGAGCGGTCCGCCGCGACCAGCGTCTGTTCGGCCTGGAACAGGTCGGGGCGGCGACGGAGCAGGTCGGCGGGGAGGCCGTCCGGGATCGCCGGTGTCGCCAGCCGCTCCAGCGTCGTGCCGCGGGCGACCGCACCGGGCACGTCCCCGGTCAGCAGCGACAGTGCGTTTTCGGCGCGGGTGATCGCCAGCTCGGCGGCGGGAACCAGTTGCGCGGTCGCCGCATATTCAGCCTGCGCCTGCCGGTATTCGAGCCGTGAGGTGTAACCGGCCTCGAACCGCCGCTGCGCGATCCGCAGCGCATTGGTGCGCGCCGCCAGCGTGTCGCGCGCGATCGCAAGGCGGTGGTCGAGCGCACGCAACGTGATGTAGCTTTGTGCGGCCGTGGATGCGGTGGCGAGGCGCACGGTGTCCGCCGCTGCCTCGGTCGCGAGCAATTGCGCCTGCGCCGCGCGCGTCGCCTGCCGCAATCGCCCGAACAGGTCGAGATCGTAGCTGAGCGTCACGCCGGGCTGCACCGCCGCCGAACGCGCCGTGGTGCCGAGCGCGCTGATCTGCTGCCCCTGCGTTTCGGGCACGGACCCGCCGAGCTGCGGCGAAAGCTGCGCGCGCGCCAGCGCCTCGGCAGCGCGGGCTTCCTCGACACGCGCGGCGGCGGTCTGGATATCGAGATTGTTGGCGAGCGCGCGCTGCACCAGCGCGGCCAACGTCGGATCGCCGAACGCCCGCCACCAGTCCGCGCGTACCGGCCCGCCCGCGGTGAGCGCGTTGCGCCACGCCGGCGGTGGCACGACCGCGGCGGCCTCCGGCGCGGCGCGGCGCGGACCGGGCAGCGCGCATCCCGCGAGCAGGAGCGGGAGCAGGGTCGGGAGCAGGGCGGGCGCGCGCCTCATTGCGCGTTCGACACGCCGCCGGTGTCGACGCGCGCCTGTACCGACATACCGGGGCGCAGCCGCTGGCTGAGCCGCTGGCCGGGATCGACGCGGATGCGCACCGCGATCCGTTGCGGCACCTTGGTGAAGTTGCCGGTGGCGTTGTCGGACTTGAGCACCGCGAATTCGCTGCCCGCGGCCGGCGAGATCCGCTCGACCCGGCCGGTCAGTCGTTCGTTGGCAAGCGCATCGACGGTGAAGCTCGCGCGCTGCCCGACCGCGATCCGCGCGGTTTGCGCTTCCTTGAAGTTGGCGATCACCCACGTCTCGGGCGGGACGAGGAACATCAACTGCGATCCCGCTGTCACATATTGGCCGTTGCGGACGCCGACCTCGCTGAGGCGACCGCCTTCCGGTGCGCGGATCACGGTGTTCGCGAGGTCGATCTTCGCGAGCCGCAGCGCGGCACGTGCGCCCGAGACGCCGGCCTGCTGCCCGCCGCGCCCGACCTCGACGGTGCGGATGTCCTGACGCGCGATCTCCTGCGCGGCCTGCGCCTGGTTCAGTTGCGCCTGCGCCTGGCGAAGCGCGGCAAGCGTCTGATCGCGTTCGCGAAGCGATACCGAGCCGTCCGTGACCAGATCGTTGACGCGGTTCATGTCGGCCTGTGCGCGCATCAACTGCGCGCGTGCGTTGGCGACGGCGGCACCCTGCGCGCCGAGGCTCGCCGCGCGGCTGGCGGCGGTCTGCTGGCTATTGGCGAGCGTCGCCTGTGCGCTCTCCACCTGCGCTTGCGCCTGCTCGACGCGTTGTGCGTAGATCCGGTCGTCGATCGCGACCAGCGGCTGCCCGGCGCGGACGTTCTCGAAATCGCGCACCAGCACGCGCGTGACGTACCCCGACACCTGCGGCGCGATGACGGTGGTGCGTCCGCGAACATAGGCGTTGTCGGTCGATTCGTAGGCGGTGGTGAACGGCCAGACGCGCCACGCCGCCAGCACCGCCGCAATGCCGGCGATCGCGAGCACCAGGATAAGCGCCACCGCGGTGCGCGACAGCGCCGGCGGGCGCCAGCCCGAACCGGCGGGGGCGGGGGTTGGCGCGGGCATTGCGGTATCCTCGGCCACCTTCTCCTCGGTGGCGGGCTGCGGGGCGACGGGCGAGCGGATGTCGGTCATGCGGTGGCCTGAACGCGTGCGCGCCACGAACGGCGCAACAGCAGGAAGAGGAGATAGAGGAAGGTGAGCGCGGCGAGCACCGCGATCATGCGGAACATGTCGTCATAAGCGAGCACGTTGGCCTCACGCGTCGCGGCCTGCGACAGCAGCGCGCCGCCCTCCGCCGCGCGCAGCGACGGATCGCCGACCACGCGCGCCACGCCCGCGCCGCCGGCCTGCAAGCGCGCCTGGACGATCGGGTCCGTGGGGTCGACCGCCTGCACCAGGGCGGCGCTGTTCGCCTTCTCGCGGACGATCTGGTAGGTGCTCAGCAGGGCGGTGCCCGCCAGCCCGCCGATCGAATTCAGCACGCCGAACAGCGCCAGGAAGCTGATGACGTGCCCGGCGCCCTGTTGCAGCGCGCGCGTCATCCCGAACAGCAGCGAAGGCCCGAGGAAGAACGCGCCGGCGAAGGCGATCGTCGCCTGCGTCAAATAGAGCTGCGGCGCGCGCGTCAGGCTGGTCGAGTAGGAATCGACCCACGCGGCGACGGCGACCAGCCCGATCGCGAGCATGACCGGATGCGCCAGCTTCGTGGGGTCGAGCGTCAGCGCGCTGATCACGAAACCCGCAACGGTGGCGAGGAAGATGATCGTGAAGAACGGCACGAGCTGATCGTTGTTCTGGCCCAGCACCGTCAGCAGCCCGACCGCGCCGTAGGTCTGTTCCGACAGCACGATCCGCGCCATCAGCGTGACGATCGCGAAGCGGATGATGTCGGCGCTGCCCAGCCAGCGCGTGTTGAGCAGCGGATTCGCGCGGTGATGCTCGATGATGAGCGCGGCGGCCAGCATCGGGATCGCGGCGAGCAGCGCCCAGCCGATCCACGTCGATTGCGTCCACCACACGTAGCGGCCGAGCCCCAGCACCGCCGCGAACAGCCCCATCGATCCGGCGAACAGCGCGAAGGTGACGAAGTCCAGTTTCTCGAACGCCTTCTGCCGCGTCGTCGGCGGCAGTCGAAAGGCAAGCACCGCCGCGAGGCTGAGCGCCGACAGCCCGAGTTCGAAGAGGTAGAGCGTGCGCCACTGGCTCATGGAGAGGAGTTCGGGCGAGAACAGCCGCGCGAGGGGGGTGGCGAGTTGCGGCACGCCGATCCCCAGCACGATCGCGCGCAACCGCCATTTCGCAGGGAAGGCCTGCATCAGATAATAGAGCGCGAAGGTGTTGAGCGCGGCGCCGGCCATGCCGCTGGCCCCGCGCACCAGCACCGCCGACCAGAAATCGCGCACGAAAAGATGCCCGAGCGTCAGCAGCAGGTAGAGCGAGAGGAAGATGATCGCGAACGGCCGCAGCCCGAATTGCTGCCGGAACTTGATCAGCAGCAGGTTGATGCTGACGTTGGTCATCACATAGACCGTCGGCAGCCACGCGATCTCCGCCGGATCCAGGCCGAGCGCTCCCGCCAACGTCACCGTATTGGCGGCGACGAGCGCGTTGCCGAAGCCGCTGGTCAGCCCGACCAGCACCGCGACCAGCGCATAGGCGATCTTGCGCGCCAGCGGATGGTCCGGCGAGCCCGGCGAGCCCGGCATGACCGGGCGTTCGTGCGGGGCATAGTCCCACCGTTCCTCGGCGAGGACGGTACGAAGACGGGTGAACAGGGCCATGACCGGAGCGTGTCCGCCGTCAGCGCCGGCGGAGCGAAGCAGTCCGGGACGGCACGCGCGCGGCCGTGGATCGCTTCGCTACGCCCGCGATGACGCGGCGGGCAGGGATCACTCCACCCAGTCGAGACCGAGGTCGCGGTAGACGCTGCGGTCTTCGTCCCAGTTCGGCTTGACCTTGACGTGCAGGTAGAGGTGCACGGGACGATCGAGCAGCACCGCCAGCTCGGCGCGCGCGCGTGCACCGATCTCCTTGATCCGCGCGCCGCCCTTGCCGAGCACGATCGCACGCTGCGATGCACGCTCGACCATGATCTGCTGGTGGATCTCCGCCGAGCCGTCCTCGCGATCGGTGAACTTCTCGGTCTCGATCACGCTGGCGTAGGGAAGCTCGGCGTGGAGTTGCAGGTAGAGCTGCTCGCGGGTCACCTCGGCGGCCATCGCGCGTTCGGTGGCGTCGGAGACCTGGTCCTCGGGGTAATGCCACGGCCCTTCGGGCAGCGCCTTGGCCAGCACGCGCTTGAAATGCGCGACGCCGTCGCCCGTCTGTGCGGAGATGAAGAACGTCTCCGCGAACGGCAGCAGCGCGTTCAGCTTTTCGGCGTGCAGCAGCAGCTTGGGCTTGTCGGCGAGATCGACCTTGTTGAGCACGAGGTAGATCGGCTCCGGCCGGCCCTTCAGCGCCTCGACGATCTCGGTCACCTTGGGGCCGAGCCCGCCCTTGCCGTCGACGATCAGCGCGATCACGTCTGCGCCCTCGGTGCCGCCCCACGCCGCGGCGACCATCGCGCGATCGAAGCGGCGGTGCGGCTCGAAGATGCCGGGCGTGTCGACCAGCAGCAGCTGCGTGTCGCCCTCGATCGCGACGCCCATCAGCCGGGTGCGCGTCGTCTGCGCCTTCGGGCTGACGATCGCGACCTTCTGCCCGACCAAGGCATTCACCAGGGTCGACTTTCCGGCGTTCGGCGCACCCACCACCGCGACCAGCCCGCACTGCCGCGGCGTCGCCTGCTCCGGCGAATGTTGCGAATGTTGAGACGCTGGCGCGTTGGATCGAGGCGGCGCGTCGGACTCAGGCGGCGCGTTTTCTGGCGTTTCGTTCATTCGCCGGCAATGGCATTCTTGAGCCGCGAGAAGAAGCCCTGGCTCTGCGGGCATTCGTCGCCGGTCTCGGTTTCGCGGAACTCCTCCAGCAGCGCGCGCTGGCGGGTCGACAGCTTGGACGGCGTCTCCACCTCGATCTGTATGACCAGATCGCCGAAGCCGCGGCCCTGCAGCACCGGCATGCCCGCGCCACGCTGCCGCAACTGCTTGCCCGACTGGATACCGGCCGGGATCTTCACCTCGTGGCGTTTCCCGTCGAGCCCGGGGATCGACATCGTGCCGCCGAGCGCCGCCGTGGTGAAGCTGATCGGTGCGCGTGCGAACAGCGTCGTGCCCTCGCGCTCGTAGATCGCGTGCCGCTTTACGTGCAGGAAGATGTAGAGGTCACCGGCCGGCGCACCGCGTGCGCCCGCCTCGCCCTCGCCGGTCAGGCGAACGCGCGTACCCTCGTCGACGCCGGGCGGCACCGAGACGGCAAGCGTCTTGGTCTTCTCGACGCGACCCTCGCCACGGCAATCCGCGCACGGATCGGTGATGACCTGCCCCGAGCCGTGGCATAGCGGGCAGGCGCGTTCGACCACGAAGAAGCCCTGCTGCGCGCGGACCTTGCCGTGGCCGTGACAATGCTGGCAGGTGTGCGCGTGGGTGCCGGGCTTCGATCCGGTGCCGTTGCAGGTGTCACAGGCGGCGGAGATGTCGACGGTGATCTCCGTCTCCTTGCCGTGGAACGCCTCCTCCAGCGAGATCTCCATGTCATAGCGCAGGTCGGCGCCGCGACGAACCTGCTGCCGGCCGCCGCCGCGCTGCCCGCCCATGAACTCGCCGAACACGCTTTCGAAGATGTCCGAAAAGCCGCCGAAATCCTGCGACTGCTGTCCGCCGCCGCCGCCGTTGCGGAACGCGGCGTGGCCGAAGCGGTCGTAAGCGGCGCGCTTCTGCGGATCCTTCAGACAGTCATAGGCTTCGCTGACCGCCTTGAACTTCGCCTCGGAATCCTTGCAGCCGGCGTTCTTGTCCGGGTGATACTTCATCGCGAGCTTGCGATAGGACGACTTGATCGTCCCGGCATCCGCGGTGCGCTCGCATTCGAGCAGCTCGTAATAATCGATTTCGGTCATGCTGTGCCCCCGCTCCCGACACCGTCACCCCGGCGCTCCGACTGCCTGCAAGTCAGGCGTTCAGGGCCGGGGTCCATCGCCACGTGCGGTTTCGTTCGTGGCGCCGGATACCGGCCTTCGCCGGCGTGACGGGAGGGGTTCATGTCACTTTACTTGTTGTCGTCGACTTCCGAGAACTCGGCGTCGACCACGTCGTCCTTCTTGGTCTCGGCCGTTGCGGCGTCGTCCTGCGGGGCAGCGTCGGTCTGCTGCTGCTTCTCGTAGATCGCCTGGCCGAGCTTCATCGCGACCTGCGCGAGCGCCTGGCTCTTCTCGTTCATCTGCTCGGCATCGCCGCTCTCGACCGCCGCCTTCGCCGCGTCGATGCCCGCCTGGATCTCACCCTTGAGCGCTTCGTCGACCTTGTCGCCATTGTCGGCAAGCTGACGCTCGGTGGTGTGGATCAGCGATTCGGCGTTGTTCTTCGCCTCGGCCGCCGCACGGCGCTTCTTGTCCTCCTCGGCGAAGGATTCGGCGTCGCGCACCATCTTGTCGATGTCGGCGTCAGACAGGCCGCCAGAGGCCTGGATGCGGATCTGCTGCTCCTTGCCGGTGCCCTTGTCCTTGGCTGACACGTTCACGATGCCGTTCGCGTCGATGTCGAACGTCACCTCGATCTGCGGCACGCCGCGCGGGGCGGGCGGGATGCCGAGCAGGTCGAACTGGCCGAGCATCTTGTTGTCGGCCGCCATCTCGCGCTCGCCCTGGAAGACGCGGATCGTCACCGCCTGCTGATTGTCATCGGCAGTCGAATAAGTCTGCGACTTCTTGGTCGGGATCGTGGTGTTGCGGTCGATCATGCGCGTGAACACGCCGCCCAGCGTCTCGATGCCCAGCGACAGCGGGGTCACGTCGAGCAGCAGCACGTCCTTGACGTCGCCCTGCAACACGCCCGCCTGAATGGCGGCGCCCATCGCGACGACCTCGTCCGGGTTGACGCCGGTGTGCGGGTCCTTGCCGAAGAACGACTTCACGATCTCACGCACGCGCGGCATGCGGGTCATGCCGCCGACCAGCACCACTTCCGAAATCTCGTTCGCGGTGACGCCGGCGTCCGACAACGCCTTCTTGCACGGGTCCAGCGTGCGCTTGATCAGGTCCTCGACCAGCCGCTCCAGATCGGCGCGGGTGATCGTCTTCACCAGATGCTTCGGGCCGTTCTGGTCCGCGGTGATGAAGGGCAGGTTGACCTCGGTCGACGCCGCCGACGACAGCTCGATCTTCGCCTTCTCGGCGGCTTCCTTCAGCCGCTGCAGCGCCAGCTTGTCCTTGGCGAGGTCGATGCCCTCGTCCTTCTTGAAGCCTTCGGCCAGATATTCGACGATCTTGTTGTCGAAATCCTCACCGCCCAGGAAGGTGTCGCCGTTGGTGGCCTTCACCTCGAACACGCCGTCGCCGATCTCCAGGATCGAGACGTCGAACGTGCCGCCACCCAGATCGTAGACCGCGATCGTCTTGCCATCCTGCTTGTCGAGGCCATAGGCCAACGCCGCCGCGGTCGGCTCGTTGATGATGCGCAGCACCTCAAGGCCGGCGATCTGGCCGGCATCCTTGGTCGCCTGACGCTGGGCGTCGTTGAAGTACGCGGGCACGGTGATGACCGCCTGCGTCACCGTCTCACCCAGATAGGATTCGGCGGTTTCCTTCATCTTCTGCAGCGTGAAGGCGCTGATCTGCGACGGGCTGTAATCCTTGCCGCCGGCCTGCACCCACGCGTCGCCGTTGGCACCCTTCACGATGTGATAGGGAACCAGCTCGGTATCCTTCTTGGTGATCGGATCGTCGAAGCGACGGCCGATGAGGCGCTTCACCGCGAAGATCGTGTTGTCGCCGTTGGTCACCGCCTGACGCTTCGCGGGCTGGCCGATCAGACGCTCGCCGTCCTTTGCGAACGCGACGATCGACGGCGTGGTGCGCGCGCCCTCCGCATTCTCGATGACCTTCGCCTTGCCACCTTCCATCACGGCGACGCACGAATTGGTGGTGCCGAGGTCGATACCGATTACTTTTGCCATGAGTGCTTTACCTAGCCCCTGCATATTGTGACTTCATCGCCGAAACGCCCCGTTACGGCAGCGCAACCGCGTTTGACGATTGGCGATATAGGTGGCGTGCCGCGGCCCGCAAGATTGCAGATGTGCCGTGGCGGGAACCATTGCCTGATCGCCGCGTGGAACGTAGAGGAGCCTATCATGCAGACCGCCCGCATCTACCAGCGCCCGAAGAACGCCATGCAGTCCGGCAAGGCCCGCACCGACAGCTGGCAACTCGAATTCGAACCCGGCGAGGCGAAGCGCGCCGACCCGCTGACCGGCTGGGCCGGCAGCGGCGACACGCGCGACCAGATCCGGCTGGCGTTCCCGACCTGCGAGGCGGCAGTCGCCTATGCCGAGGCCGAAGGGCTGGCGTACACGGTCATCCCGACGCCGACCAAGACGCTGAAGCTGCAGAGCTACGCCGACAACTTCCGCTGAGCGGGACTCCCCCACGAGGGCCCAGGCGCGTGTTCTTCCTCTCGGTGACGCGCGTCTGACACATTCAGTGTCGGCGATATGTCATTTGGACGACCGCGCGAGGCAGAGATAGGCCCCTGCCTGCGCAGGGGCGCTGGCGCATCGGTTACGCGATCAAGGTATCGGCGAGCAGCACCAGCATCTTGACGTCCATCGCCACGCCTTCGGCGCGCTTGCTCGCCACGAACGCGGCAATCTCGGTGCGCGGCACGAGATGCACCTCGATATCCTCGTCCGCCTCGCCGCCGCCCGCGCCGATCTTCACCAGATCGTGCGCGCGCACCAGGGTGAAGCCCTCGCTGTTCATGCCCGGCGAGGAATGGAAGAAGCCGAGCTCCTCGATCCGCCCGGCGCGGTAGCCGGTTTCCTCCTCCAGTTCGCGCGCTGCGCCGACGGCGACCGCCTCGCCCTCGGTCTCGTCGCCGATCAGCCCGGCGGGCAGCTCCAGGCAGCGGCAACCCAGCGGCACGCGATATTGCTCGACCAGCACGATGCGGTCGGCATCGTCGATCGCGACGATCACCGCGGCCTGGATACCGCGCTGACGGGCGACGAACTCCCAGCCGCCCTGGGTCACGACCTTGATATAGCGGCCTTCCCAAGCGGTTTCGGGCGGGAAGGCGGCGTCGCGGTGCGGATGGGTCATGGCGCGTTATCTATCCGGGCGATGGCGCTTGGCGAAGCGAAAAACCGTGGTTAACCTCGATCGTATCATCGCAACAGGGAAGGGCGAACGTTCATGCTCAAGGATTTCCGGGCGTTCATCGCCCGTGGCAACGTGCTGGACCTCGCGGTCGGCGTCATCATCGGCGGCGCGTTCGCCACGATCACCAAGTCATTGACCGACGACATCATCATGCCGGTCGTCGGTGCGATCTTCGGCGGGTTCGACTTCTCCAGCTTCTTCATTCGCCTCGGGCCGGTCCCGGCGGACTTCAAGGGGTCGCTGGCCAGTTACGCGCAGCTGAAGGCGGCGGGGGTGCCGTTGCTGGGGTATGGCGAGTTCGTGACCGTCGTCATCAACTTCGTGATCCTGGCGTTCATCGTCTTCCTGCTGATGCGCAGCGTCAACCGGCTGATCGCGACGGTCGAGCGCGAGAAGGCCGCCGGAATCGCCGAGCCCGCCGCCGATCCGGCCGAGGTGGTGCTGCTGCGCGAGATCCGCGACGCGCTGACAGCGCGCGGGCCGGTCCCGCCGCAGGTCTGACGCTCATGAGGAGATAGCCGAGGCTCCTGCGCGGGCAGGGGCCTCGCTCTCGCATGGCTTCCCGCGCGGGTGCCCGATCCTCCAGCGAAGTTGCTGTGTCCGATGCGTGGACATGGGCCAGCCTCCGCCGGGAGCGTCGGTGAAAAAGGAAGGGCCGGAAGGACCGCTCCTTCCGGCCCTTCTCTCGTCGGTCGATGCCGGGTCAGTATTCCTCGGGAACCTCGACGATGCCGCGGCCCAGATGGCTGTGGCGGCGGCTGTAGCCGAAGTAGATCAGCAGCCCGAGCGCCCCCCAGACCGGCAGCACCAGCATCGCGGCCGACGGAAGGTTGAAGAACAGGAACACGCAGCCGGCGATCGTCAGCGGTCCGACCAGCCACAGCGCGGGCGTGCGGAAGCTGCGCGGATGCCCCGGAGCGGTGCGGCGCAGGATCATCACCGCAACCGCCACCATCGCGAAGGCGTACAGCGTCCCGGCGTTGGCGATGTCGGCGAGCTGGCCGACCGGCAGGAACGCCGCCGCGAACGCGACGCCGACACCGGTCATCATCGTGACGATGTGCGGCGTCTTCCACTTCGGGTGGACGGTCGACAGCCGCTCCGGCAGCAAGCCGTCGCGGCTCATGACGAAGAAGATGCGCGTCTGGCCGAACATCAGGATCAGGATAACCGAGGGCAGCGCGACGAAGGCGGCAATACCGAGCAGGTTGCCCACCCCCGACCAGCCGATCACGCGCAGCACATGGGCCAGCGCCTCACCCGAGCAGACCAGCGCATCCTTGTGCTGCGGCAACGCGCACTGGCGCGCCAGTTCCTCGGACCCGGCGGGGAACGGGATGCCGTTCGGCCCGATGATCGGCTGCCCGCCGATCGTGCCGATCGCGCCGGCCGCGACCAGGATGTAGAAGACGGTGCAGAACAGCAGCGACCCGATCAGCCCGATCGGCACGTTGCGCTGCGGGTTCTTGGTCTCCTCCGCCGCGGTCGACACCGCATCGAAGCCGACATAGGCGAAGAAGATCGTCGCGGCCGCGCCGACGGCGCCCACCCCGGTGCCGAACCCGCCGAAGACGCCGGCGGGCAGGAACGGGTTGAAGCGATCGGCGCTGAAATAATCGCTCGGCAGCGTCAATGCGACGAACGCGGTCAGCGCCGTCACCTTGATCGCGACCAGCACGGCGTTGACGCGCGCGCTCTCGGTCGTGCCGACCATCAGCAGCCACGTGATGAGCAGCGCGATGACGATCGCGGGCAGGTTGATGAACCCGCCCGGCGCGCCGCCCAGCGCCAGCGGCGCGGCGGACAGCCATGCCGGCAGATGCACGCCGAGGAACTGGTTGAGGATCGTGCCGGTGAAATATCCCGACCAGCCGACCGCGACCGCGCTGGCCGCCACCGCATATTCGAGGATCAGCGCCCAGCCGACCGTCCAGGCGAGCAACTCGCCCATCGAGGCGTAGGTATAGGTGTAGGCCGATCCCGCCACCGGGATCATCGCCGCGATCTCCGCATAGCAGAGCGCTGCGACGATGCAGATCGCGCCCGCGATCGCGAACGCCAGCATCAGCCCCGGCCCCGCCTTTTGCGCGCCTGCGGCGGTCAGCACGAAGATGCCCGTGCCGATGACGCAGCCGATGCCGAACAGCGTCAGTTGGAACCAGCCCAGCGTCCGATGCAGAGATTTCTTCTCAGCGGTGGCGAGGATGGCGTCGAGAGATTTGACGCGCCCGAAAATCATGTAGCTCGTAGCCCCTGGAAGATCTGATTGGGGTGGAGCCTAGCGGCGGATCGCGGACGCGCAATAGTGTTGCGTTACGATGACCGTATCATTCGCGACCATCGTTCTCGATAAGCATCGGGCCGAGCGCGCGACCGCCCATGATGTGGACGTGCAGGTGCGGCACCTCCTGGTGCGAATCGAGTCCGGTGTTGGCGATCAGGCGATAGCCGCCGGCGACCAGCCCGGCGTCGCGCGCCGCCTGCCCGATCGCGCGTGTGAAGCTGACGATCTCCGTCTCCGTGGCATTTGCGGAGAAATCGTCCCAGCTGACGTACGATCCGCGTGGCACCGCCAGCAGGTGCGTCGGCGCCCACGGCGCGATGTCGTGGAAGACGATCGTGTGATCATCCTCATAGACGCGCCGCGACGGGATCTCGCCACGCAGCAGCTTCGCGAAGATATTCGCATCGTCATACGGGCGGGTGGCGTCGACGCTCATGCGCTTTTCCTCATTCGGCGCGAAAAGAGAGGGGGATCGGTCCGCGGGCCGCCTTCTCGTCATGCCCGCTGGTCCCCTCGCGCTGCGCCAGTTCGGCGCGCACATCGTCCAGCGTCAGTCCGGCGTCGGCGAGCAGCACGAACAGGTGATAGAGCAGGTCCGCCGCCTCGGGCACGATCGCGCGCGCGTTCTGTCCCATTGCGGCGATGACGGTTTCGGTCGCCTCCTCGCCCAGCTTCTGCGCGATCCGCCCGCGCCCGCGCGCGAACAGCGATGCGGTATAGGAGCCATCGGCGTCGGCGCCCTTGCGCGAGGCGATCGTCGCGAAGAGCCGGTCGAGCGTGTCGGTCGAGGTCATGTGTGCCGGGGTGCCGTTTGCGCCGCGTGCGGTCAATGGGGGAGCAGCGGGGCGCGCACCGGTACGCCGGCGGCGGCAAGCGCAGCATGCGCATCGGCGATCGTCGCCTGTCCGAAATGGAAGATCGATGCCGCCAGCACCGCCGAGGCGTGCCCTTCGGTGACCCCCGCAACCAGATCGTCGAGTGAGCCGACCCCGCCGCTGGCCACCACCGGCACCGCAGTGCGGTCGGCGATCGCGCGGACCAGCGCGAGGTCGTAGCCGTCGCGGGTGCCGTCGCGGTCCATCGAGGTGACCAGCAACTCGCCCGCCCCGAGTTCGGCGAGGTGCAAAGCGTGCGCGACCGCATCGATTCCGGTCGCGCGGCGCCCGCCGTGGGTGAACACTTCCCAACCGTCGCCGCTGCGTCGTGCATCGACGCTGGCGACGCAGCATTGGCTGCCGAATCGCTCGGCGATGTCGGCGACGATTTCGGGCCGCGCGACGGCAGCGGAATTGACCGCGATCTTGTCCGCGCCCGCCAGCAGCAGCGCGCGCGCATCCTCCGCGCTGCGTACCCCGCCACCGACCGTCAGCGGCATGAAACAGACCGCGGCGGTGCGGCGCACCACGTCGAGCATCGTGCCGCGCGCCTCGTGGCTGGCGGTGATGTCGAGGAAGCAAAGCTCGTCGGCGCCGGCCGCGTCATAGGCACGTGCCTGTTCGACGGGGTCGCCCGCATCGATCAGGTCGACGAAGTTGACGCCTTTGACGACGCGCCCACCGGCGACATCGAGGCAGGGGATCACGCGCGCTCTGACGGTCATGCGCGGCTCATGCCCGGCGCGCGGGCGGGGGGCAAGGCGGCGCGTCGTCGGACGGCACGTGGCGCGGATCATCGGCATAGCGCCGCGCCAGCCCGGCGCACACGAACAATTGCACCTGGTGGAAGATCATCAACGGCAGGACGATCAGTCCGACGGCGTGCGACGGAAAGAGGATAGCCGCCATCGGAATGCCGCTGGCCATGCTCTTCTTCGAGCCGCAGAAGACGGTCGCGATCTCATCGGCCACGGCAAACCCCATCGCGCGCGAGGCCAGCGTCGTGGCGACCAGCACGACCGCGAGGATCGCCAGCGACAGCGCCAGGATCGCGGCAAGCGTGAGCGGCGACAGCTGCGTCCACAGCCCGGCGACGACGCCCGCGCCGAACGCGGCGTAGACGACGACCAGCACCGATCCGCGATCGACGACGCTGGTCAGCGTCGGATGCGCCAGCAGCCAGCCCTGCGCCCACGGCCGGATCGCCTGGCCGGCGATGAACGGCAGCAGGATCTGCAACGCGATGTCGCGCACCGCCTCCAGCGATAGCCCGCCGGTCGCGCGCGTCAGCAGCTGCGCGACCAGCAGCGGAGTCAGCACCACGCCGACGAGGTTCGAGAGCGACGCGCTGCACAGCGCCGCGGGCACGTTGCCGCGCGCGATCGAGGTGAACGCGATCGAGGATTGCACCGTCGAGGGCAGCAGGCAAAGATACAGCAGTCCGGTGACGACCTCGCCCGGCAGCCAGCTGCGCGTCGCAGCCGCGACGCCGAGGCCGAGCAACGGAAAGAGCATGAAGGTACTGACGAACACGAGCAGCTGGAGCCGCCAGTGCGCCAGCCCCGCCCAGATCGCCTGCGGGGCGAGCCGCGCGCCGTAAAGCAGGAACAGCAGCGCGACCGCGACCGTGGTGCCGTGTTCGACCCACGTTGCCGCGGCTCCGCGCGCCGGCAGGATGGCGGCGAGAGCGACCGTCGCGATCAGCAGCAGCAGGAAGCGATCGGCGCGGGCGAGCAGCCGCCGCAGCTTCCCGGGCGGGCGTGCGGGATCAGGGCCCGGGGTGGAGGCGGGGGCGATGCTCAGTTCCCCGCCACCCGCAGCGCCTCGGCCAGATCGAGCCGGCCATCGTAGAGCGCGCGGCCGGTGATGACCCCCTCGACCCCGTCGACCGAATGACCGGCGAGCGCGTGGATGTCGTCGATCCCGGCGACCCCGCCGCTGGCGATCACCGGGATGCGAACCGCCCGCGCCAGCGCGACGGTCGCATCGACGTTGCAGCCCTTGAGCAATCCGTCACGCCCGACGTCGGTGAACAGCAACGCGGCGACGCCGGCATCCTCGAAGCGGCGCGCGAGATCGGCGACCGGGGTGGTGGACACCTCCGCCCATCCCTTGGTCGCGACCATTCCGTCGCGCGCATCGACTGCGACGACGATCCGTTCCGGGTAGGCGGCGGCCATGTCGCGGACGAATTGCGGCTGTTCGAGCGCGGCCGTGCCGATCACGACGCGCGCGACGCCCAGCGCCAGCCACGCCGCGACCGCTTCCGGAGTGCGGATCCCGCCGCCGAGCTGGACGCGACCTGGAAAGGCTGTGACGATGCCGCGCACCGCGTCGCCGTTGACGCTCTCGCCCGCGAACGCGCCGTCGAGGTCGACGACATGGAGGTGCGTCGCCCCCGCCGCCGCGAAGGCGCGCGCCTGCGCCGCGGGATCGTCGCCGTAGACGGTGGCGCGCGCCATGTCGCCTTCGGCGAGGCGGACGACCTGACCCTGCTTCAGGTCGATGGCGGGGAAGACGATCAGGGGCGCCATGCAAGGAACCTTTCGAGCAGCGCAAGGCCGTAGCGCTGGCTCTTTTCGGGGTGGAACTGCACGCCGAGCACCGTGTCGCGGGCGACCGCGGCGGTGACCGGCCCGGCGTGGTCGGTGGTGGCGACCACGCCATCGCCGGTGAAGGCATAGCTGTGGAGAAAATAGGCCTCGCCGGGCACGATCAGCGCATGGGCGGCGCCGGGCACGACGTCGTTCCAGCCCATGTGCGGCACCTTCGCGTCGCTGCCGGCCGGATCGATGCGGCGCACGGTGCCCGCGATCCAGCCGAGCCCGCGATGGATGCCGAGCTCCTCGCCGGTCTCGGCCAGCAACTGCATCCCCACGCAGATGCCCAGGAACGGCGCCGCCTGCCGCAGCACGCGCTCTTCCAGCGCGGCGACCATGCCGGGGATCGCCCGCAGGCTCGCCGCGCAGGCACCGAAGGCGCCGACGCCGGGCAGGACGATGCGATCGGCGTGCAGCACGGTCTCGGGATCGGCGGTGACGGTCAGGTCGGCACAGCCCGCGGCGCGCAACGCATTCTCGACCGAGTGGAGGTTGCCGGCCTGATAGTCGATCAGCGCCAGCGTCATGACAGCCAGTCGTGCAGCGGGGTGGCCGCGAAGCTGGCGCTGAACGGCACGACCTCGAACGTGGCGACCCCGCTGGCGACGAAGGGATCGGTCGCCATGACCGCATCCACCGCGGCGCGGGCGCCACGCATCACGATCACCCCGCCACTGCGCGGCTGGCGGCGGCCGGCGATCAGGAACACACCTTCCGCAAACCCCTGCTCGAGCCACGCGACATGCGCGGCCAGCTGCGCATCCACCTCGTCGAGCGGGCGGACGTAGCTGAGCAGCACGGCGCACATGTCGCCGGAGGTGCGGAACGTGCTCATAATGTGCCCTTCGTCGACGGGATCGCATCGGCCTTCCGCGGGTCGATCTCGACCGCGGTGCGCAAGGCGCGCGCCAGGCCCTTGAACATGCTTTCGGCGATATGGTGGTTGTTGTCGCCGTACAGCGTCTCGACGTGCAGGGTGATGCCCGCGTTCTGCGCGAAGCTGTGGAAGAAATGCTGGAACATTTCCGTGTCCATGCCGCCGAGCCGCGCCTGCGAGAAGCGCGAGCGCCAGACGAGCCACGGCCGGCCCGAGATGTCGAGCGCGACCCGCGTCAGCGTTTCGTCCATCGGGCTGAGCGCGTCGCCGTAGCGGCGGATGCCGCGCTTGTCGCCCAGCGCCTGCGCCACCGCGCTGCCCAGCGCCAGCGCGGTATCCTCGACCGTGTGATGCTCGTCGATGTGCAGGTCGCCGTCGCAGCGGACGTGCAGGTCGATCAGGCCGTGCCGCGAGAGTTGTTCGAGCATGTGATCGAAGAAACCGACGCCGGTCTTCACGTCGTAGGTCCCGGTCCCGTCGAGGTTGACGGTGACGGCGACCTTGGTCTCGGTCGTGTCGCGGCGGATCGTGGCGGTGCGCATCCGTCGTCCATAACGTGGCGGACGCCCCAGGCAACCTTGCCAAGCGACCTTGACCGCACCGCCCGGCGCGCTACCCATGGCGCATGAGCGATATGCTGCCCGACAGCCTGATCCCCTATGATGACATCGTGCAGGAAGCCCTGCGCGCGGTCGTGGGGCGCGTGCTGGGAACCGTGGCCGAGTCGGGCGGGCTGCCGGGCGACCACCACTTCTACATAACCTTCAAGACGCAGGCGCCGGGGGTCGACATTCCGCAACGGCTGATCGAGCGTTTCCCGGACGAGATGACGATCGTCCTCCAGAACCGCTTCTGGGACCTGACGGTCGACCAGGAGCGTTTTTCGGTAGGGCTCAGCTTCAACCAGGTGTCGTCGAAGCTGGTCATTCCCTATTCGGCGATCACCGGCTTCCACGATCCGACGGTCAATTTCGAACTGCGCTTCCAGGCGCAGGAAGGGCCGGGCGATGGCCCCGGCGGACACGATCCGGCGGAAAACGACGGCCCGACGGTTACCCCGGTCGAGGACGGGTCGAACGTCGTCGCGGTGGATTTCAAGAGGAAGAAGTGACGATGCGAGCGGCGCCGGCACGGTTCGCCGTGTCCGACGTCACGGGGCCTGCCCGCGTGACGTGCCCGCGCGTCCGCACCACGGTGGCGAATCGGCAAGCGGCATGATCGAGACCATCCAGACGCCCGGCGACGAGGAACTCGCCGCGATCCTCGCGCCGCTCGCTGCGCATAACGACGCCGCGGCCGGCCCGACCGAGCGGCACAAGGTGGCGATCGTGACTCGCGACGCGGACGGCGCGATCGTCGGTGGCGTGTGGGCCGAGGCGAGCTATCGCTGGCTGTTCGTCAAATATCTCGCGCTGCCGCCGCAAGCGCGCGGCCACGGCCAGGGTCGTGCGCTGATGCTGGCAGCCGAGGAAGAAGCGCGGCGGCTGGATTGCATCGGCATCTGGCTCGATACCTTCAGTTTTCAGGCGCGCGGCTTCTACGAGAAGCTCGGCTATGGCGTGTTCGGCCAGATCGACGACTATCCGCCGGGCGAGGCGCGGTTCTTCCTCTCGAAACGGATCGGCTAGGCTGGTCGGTGGTCAGCGGCGTGCACGGGGGTGTGCGACGTCGGGTAGCCGCGAAGGAAAGCCGGTCTGGCACCTGGCGTCAGGGCGGGATGGGTGAATTGCTCGTCGTCAGGTCGCAGCGAAACGCAGCGATCATCGCCATCAAGCCTCGTCCCGATCCGTCCGTTCGATGATAGTGGAGCCGCTCGGTCCTTCGCGCATCGATCGCGCTCGCGATTTTCAGCGACGACGGCAGAGCCGCGACCGCGGATCGAAAAGTCGGATCGGAGAGGGCTGGACGTGGACCTGACCGTACACCGGCGCGGAGGCGATCGGTTCATGGTTGCGTGGCGCGCGGGCCGTCGCTCGGCACCGGGCAGGTATAAGCAACCCGGTAGGGACGCCCCCAGCAGCGCAGGAGGCCATCGAGGACCTGAACGTTCGGCGGCCAGCGGACTGCGGCCGGCTTGCCGTCCGCCCCCACCGGCGCGAAGCCGGCGGGACGGGGCAGTACCGCCAGGCGGTCGCGTGCCGTCTGCAGCGCGGCGCGGTCGGCATTCAGAAAGGCGATGCTGCCGTCGACATACAGGTTCCAGCCGAGTCCGGGATCTTCCAGCGGCGGATCGTAGCTTTGCCGGAACAGCGCGACGGCCTGCCCGGTCTGGCCGATGTTCGCACGTAGCTGTCCCTCGTGCCACGTCAGGATGCGGCTGTCGGTGCGATGCCGATTCCGCCAGTCGCGGATGAGGTCCGCAGCTTCCCGCTCGCACCCTCGTGTGCTCAGCTCGCGCCAGCCGCCCGCCATGTCCTGATCGAAGCGATCCTGCGGCAGGTCCATGATCGCGGCGCGGTCGGATCGGCAATCCGGCACGGCGGCCCCGGCGGTCAGCAGGAGAAGGGCGGCGAGGATGATCATGGGCGCTCCGTGGCTCCGGTCGTGCAACAACATCGCACAGTGCGAGTTGCCCTGCCATGACCCACGCTACCCGCACCGAAACCGACTCGATCGGCCCGATCGAGGTTCCCGCCGACGCTTATTGGGGGGCGCAAACCGAGCGCAGCCTCGAGAATTTCCCGTTCGGCGCGCGGGAGCGGATGCCGATCGAGATCGTCCACGCGCTGGCACTGGTGAAGCAGGCGGCGGCACGCGTGAATCGCCGCCACGGGCTGGAGGCGGAGAAGGCCGAAGCGATCGAGCAGGCCGCGCAGGAGATCTTCGCCGGCAAGCTCGACGATCAATTCCCGCTCGTCATCTGGCAGACCGGCAGCGGCACGCAGAGCAACATGAACGTCAACGAGGTAATCGCGGGCCGGGCGAACGAGATCCTGACCGGCACGCGCGGCGGCAAGACGCCGGTCCATCCCAACGACGACGTCAATCGCGGGCAATCGTCGAACGACAGCTTTCCGACCGCGTTGCACATCGCCTGCTCGATCGCGGTCCGGCAGCGGCTGATCCCCGCGGTCGAGCGGCTCCACGATGCGTTGGCGGCCCGGGCGCAGGAATGGCGCGACCTCGTCAAGATCGGGCGGACCCATCTGCAGGACGCGACGCCGCTGACGCTGGGTGACGAATTTTCCGGCTACGCGCACCAGCTCGATCGCTGCCTGCGGCGGATCGAGCCGGCGGTGGAGCAGGGCACAGACCGGCTGGCGCAGGGCGGCACGGCGGTTGGCACCGGGTTGAACGCGCCGGCCGGGTTCGCGCGCGATTTCTGCGCGGAACTGCGCGGGATCACCGGGATTGCGTTCAGCCCGGCGGACAATTTCTTCGAGGCGTTGGCGTCGAACGATCCGCTGGTCCACCTGTCGGGCACGCTCAACACGCTGGCGGTGGCGTGCACGAAGATCGCCAACGACATCCGCCTGCTCGGCTCCGGCCCGCGCTGCGGGCTCGGTGAGCTGGACCTGCCCGCCAACGAGCCGGGCAGCTCGATCATGCCCGGCAAGGTCAACCCGACACAGTGCGAGATGCTGACGATGGTCGCCGCGCAGGTGATCGGCAATCACGTCGCGATCACGGTCGGCGGCGCGCAGGGGCATCTGGAGCTCAACGTGTTCAAGCCGGTGATCGGCGCAGGCGTGCTGCGCTCCATCGACCTGCTCGCGACGGGATGCGAGAGTTTCGCCGAACGCTGCGTCGACGGACTGCGTGCGAACGAGGCGCGGATCGGCGAGTTGCTCGACCGCTCTTTGATGCTGGTCACCGCGCTGGCGCCCGAGATCGGTTACGATCATGCCGCCAAGATCGCCAAGCACGCGCACGAGAACGGGCTGACGCTGAGGGAAGCGGGGCTGGCGCTAGGGCTGGTCGACGGTGATACTTTCGACCGCGTCGTGCGGCCAGCGGCGATGCTGGGGCGGTGACCGGAACCGCAGCGCCGGCCCGGCATTGTTGATCCGTAACAAACAGGGGTTTCCAACATGGGTGCAACCACGATCGGCGCGCTGATCGGCGGCGCAATCGACTCGATGTCGGGCGACGACGGCGCGGCGGATGGCGCGCTGTACGGCGCGATCACCGCCAACGTCCTGAAGCTCGTCCTGCCGGTGGTCGCGACCTATGCGATCGGGTGGGGCGTGCTGAAGGGCATCGAGGTTCTCAGCGACACGGTTTCGGAAAGGATCAAGGCATGATTCGCAGCATTTTGGGTGGGTTGATCGGGCGCGAACTCGATCGTCGCGGTCGTGACGGTGGTGCTGGCGGTGCGATCCTCGGCGCCGTTGCCGCGCGCGCGGTGACACGGATGGGTCCGTTGGGTTGGGCATTGGGTGGCGCTTACGTAGCGAAGAAGGCGTACGACCGGCATCAGGCGGGCAAAATCAGCCGTGCCGGACAGCCATCGCGGGTGCCGCCGGCGGTCTGATTCAAGCAAGGCGGGCGGGTGTTGCCCGCGTGTCTCGCGCCCGCTTTGATGATCTACAACAAATCGTCGTTGCGAGCGTAGCGAAGCAATCCGGGGAGTTTCGGCTCCCCCGTTGGCTGTTTTGGCGCGCTTGCATCAACGGTTTGAGGGCCGGTCGACGATCGGCCGCCTTCCTGGAGAACGCCGTCATTGCCAGCGAGGCAATCAAGGGCGTCCTGCGGGGCGCTCAATTGCTTCGCTGCGGTCGCAATGAGGGGTGGAGGGTGTACGTCTTCCCCTTCGCGGGAGCGTGGATCGCCAAAGTCGATCGATCATCTTTAGTCGCTGGCAGTTCGGCACCAGCGAAGCGCTGAAGGCTGATCCTAGCTAGGTCCCGCGCCAATCCGCGTCGGGATGTTCGTTCAGGCGCGGACTGGGAACGCCGCTGGTCGCACGCGCGCCATCGTAACGGATTGGTGAGGCAAGGCCCGGGATGCCGTTCGTCATCAACTGCATTCCACGCGCGACGACCTGCGGGTCCGAAAAAACCTGATCGACGCGGTTCACCGGGCCGACCGGCACGCCGGCGGCGTCCAGCGCAGCAAGCAGCGCCGCGGCCGGCCACGACACCGTCCGCGCGACGAGTAGCGGCAGCAGTGCCGCGCGATTCGCCACGCGAGCGGGGTTCGTCGCGAACCGCGCGTCAGCCGCGAGTGCCGGCACGTCCAGTACCGCACACAATCGCGCGAACTGGCGATCGTTGCCGACCGCGACGATCAGGTCGCCGTCGCTGGTCGGAAAGCTCTGATACGGAGCGAGGTTGGCGTGGCCGTTGCCCATCCGCTGCGGCACGATCCCGCTCGCCATCCAGTTGAGCGCCTGATTGGCAAGCACCGCCACCTGCGTGTCGAGCAGCGCCATGTCGATATGCGTGCCCACTCCGCTGGCCTGCCGGGCGACGACCGCGGCGAGGATCGCGACGGTGGCGTAGATGCCGGTGAACAGGTCGGCGTGCGCGACCCCGCCTTTCTGCGGCGGGCCGTCGGGCTCGCCAGTGATCGACATCATCCCGCCCATGCCCTGGATGATGAAATCGTAGCCGGCACGGTGCGCATAGGGGCCGTCCTGCCCGAAGCCGGTGATCGAGCAGACGATCAGCCGCGGGTTGGCCGCACGTAGCGTGGCGGCGTCGAGCCCGTATTTGACGAGGCCGCCGACCTTGTAGTTCTCGATCACGACATCGGCACGCATTGCAAGGTCGCGGACCCGCGCCTGCCCCTCAGCCGTGGCGATGTCGATCGCGATCGAGCGCTTGCCGCGGTTGCAGGCATGGTAATAAGCCGCCGACAGAGGCTCGCCATCGCCGCTCGTGATGAACGGCGGCCCCCAGTGACGGGTGTCGTCGCCCTCCGTCGGGCGTTCGACCTTGATCACGTCCGCGCCGAGGTCGGCGAGCAACTGTCCCGCCCACGGACCGGCAAGGATGCGGGCGAGTTCGAGGACGCGCAGGCCGGCGAGGGGGCGATGGGTCATCGTACCGGTCTAGCGGGTGGCCAGCCTCGCGCGAAGCCGCGACGTCGCGAAGATTTCCGTCTCTCGCACCGGACGGGCGAGCGACCCGGCTGCCTTCCACGTGAACCCGACCTTGAAACCCGCCACCTGCGCCGCCTAAGACCGGCATGACATCAGACGAAGAGGCATCCCATGAAGACCCGCGCCGCCGTCGCGTTCGAGGCGAAGAAGCCGCTGGAGATCGTCGAACTGGACCTCGAAGGGCCGAAGCCGGGCGAGGTATTGGTCGAGATCATGGCCACCGGCATCTGCCATACCGACGCCTATACGCTCGACGGGCTCGACAGCGAGGGGCTGTTCCCGAGCGTGCTCGGCCACGAAGGCTGCGGCGTGGTACGCGAGATTGGCGCGGGCGTGACCAGCGTGGCGCCCGGCGATCACGTCATCCCGCTCTACACCCCGGAATGCCGCCAGTGTAAGTCGTGCCTCAGCGGCAAGACCAACCTGTGCACGGCGATCCGCGCCACGCAGGGCAAGGGGCTGATGCCCGACGGCACGACCCGCTTCAGCTACAAGGGGCGCCCGATCTTCCATTACATGGGCTGTTCGACCTTCTCGAACTTCACCGTGCTGCCGGAGATCGCGGTGGCGAAGATCCGCGCGGACGCGCCGTTCGACACCAGCTGCTATATCGGTTGCGGCGTGACGACCGGGGTCGGCGCCGTGGTCAACACGGCGAAGGTCGAAGCGGGCGCGACCGTGATCGTGTTCGGGCTGGGCGGGATCGGGCTGAACGTGATCCAGGGCGCGAAACTGGCCGGCGCCGCGCGGATCGTCGGGGTCGACCTGAACCCCGATCGCGAGGAATGGGGGCGACGGTTCGGGATGACCGACTTCGTCAACCCGAAGGATGTCGGGGACGTCGTCCAGCATCTGGTCGCGCTGACCGACGGCGGCGGCGATTATACCTTCGACTGTACCGGCAACACCGCCGTCATGCGGCAGGCGCTGGAGAGCGCGCATCGCGGCTGGGGCGAATCGATCGTGATCGGCGTGGCCGAAGCGGGCAAGGAGATCGCGACGCGGCCCTTCCAGCTCGTGACCGGGCGCGTGTGGAAGGGGACCGCGTTCGGCGGCGCGCGCGGGCGCACCGACGTGCCGAAGATCGTCGACTGGTATATGAATGGCATGATCGCGATCGACCCGATGATCACGCACCGGCTGTCGCTTGACGAGATCAACAAGGGCTTCGACCTGATGCATGCGGGAGAGAGCATCCGCAGCGTCGTTATCTACTGAAAGGGAACGGACGATGTTCAGCCATGTGATGGTCGGATCGAACGACGTGGCGCGGTCGCAGCGCTTCTACGACGCGCTGTTCGCAGTGCTGGGCGGCAAGGCCGGGCGACAGGACGATCGCGGGCGCGTCGTCTATGCGCATGATGGCGCGTTGTTCATGATCACGGCGCCGATCGACGGCGAGCCGGCGTGCCACGCCAATGGCGGCACGGTCGGCTTCCGCATGAACAGCCCGGAACAGGCAAAAGCGTGGCATCAGGCCGGCGTGGCGCATGGCGGCACCGCGATCGAGGACGAACCGGGCGTGCGCACCACTCCGTTCGGGCCGCTCTATCTCGCCTATCTCCGCGACCCCGACGGCAACAAGTTGTGCGCCGCCCACCGCGGGGCGGCCTGAGCTGCTGGTGCGGTCGTTTGTGCGCGGGTCAGGGTCGTTCCCCGCCGATCGTGGCGGTCTCGATCCCGGTCGCGACCCGGCTGTCGTCGTTAGATCGCGCATCGCGGATCGGGCCGCGGCGCGGGCGATACGTCGTCATTGAAAAGGAAGGGTGTGATGGAAACCGTCTCCACCGCTCGCGCGCATGGCGGGACGCAGGGTGTGTACCGCCACGCCTCGGGCGCAACCGGCACCGACATGACCTTTGCGGTCTTCGTGCCCGATCATGCGCCTGGCGCGACGCTGCCGGTGGTCTGGTATCTGTCGGGGCTGACGTGCACCCATGCCAACGTGACCGACAAGGGTGAGTATCGCCGTGCCTGCGCGGAGCACGGATTGATCTTCGTCGCGCCCGACACTTCCCCGCGCGGCGACGACGTGCCGGATGAGGATGCGTGGGATTTCGGCAAGGGCGCCGGCTTCTACGTCGACGCGACGCAGGCACCGTGGGCGACGAATTACCGCATGTGGTCGTACGTGACGGAGGAACTTCCGGCGCTGCTCGCCGCGCGCTTCCCCGTCGATATGGCGCGCCAGTCGATCATGGGGCATTCGATGGGCGGGCACGGCGCGCTGACGATCGGGCTGCGCCACCCGGAGCGGTTTCGTGCCGTCTCCGCCTTCTCACCGATCGTCGCGCCGACCCAGGTGCCGTGGGGCAAGGCGCTCGATCGCTATCTGGGCGATGACGCGGCCGTGCAACGCCGCCATGATGCGGTGGCGTTGATCGAGGACGGCGCCCGCGTGCCCGAACTGCTGATCGACCAGGGCGAGGCCGATTCG
This sequence comes from Sphingomonas phyllosphaerae 5.2, assembly GCF_000419605.1. Lineage (NCBI taxonomy): Bacteria > Pseudomonadati > Pseudomonadota > Alphaproteobacteria > Sphingomonadales > Sphingomonadaceae > Sphingomonas > Sphingomonas phyllosphaerae. The sequence continues at coordinate 1,344,787 of NZ_ATTI01000001.1, forward strand.
TTCCTCGACGAACAGCTTCGCCCCGCATTGCTGGCGGCTGCCTGCGCCACGGCCGGGATCGACCTGACCCTGCGGCTGCACGCCGGCTACGACCATAGCTATCATTTCATCTCCACCTTCATGGCGGATCAACTGGCGTGGCATGCCGCGCGGCTGCACGCCTGACGCGCGGTGTGACGCTGCACGCTTGACGCAACGCGGTATGGCGGGCCATCAGCGCACATGGACCATCGCCTGCCCGCCGACCCGCACAACATGAAGCGTCGCGGCGTGCTTTTCGTGCTCTCCTCGCCGTCAGGTGCGGGCAAGTCGACGATCGCGCGCATGCTGCTCGCCAGCGAGCCCGAACTGTCGCTGTCGGTTTCCGCCACCACCCGCGCCATTCGCCGCGGTGAGGAAGACGGGCGCGACTATCATTTCGTGTCGCTCGACACCTTCCGAGAAATGGCGTCGAACCACGAATTCCTCGAGTGGGCGCATGTCTTCGACCAGCGCTACGGCACGCCACGCGCGCCGGTCGATGCGATGCTGTCGGCGGGCAAGGACGTGCTGTTCGACATCGACTGGCAAGGCGCGCAGCAGCTGCACCAGATCGCCGGTGGCGACGTGGTGCGCGTCTTCATCCTGCCGCCGTCGATGGAGGAACTGCGCCGTCGCCTGGAGGGGCGTGGCACCGACGCGCAGGAGATCATCGAACGCCGCATGAGCCGCGCCGATGCCGAGATCAGCCATTGGGACGGCTATGACTATGTGCTGGTCAACGACGACGTCGAGACATGCTTCGCGAAGGTGAAGACGATTCTCGCGTCGGAGCGGCTGAAGCGCTCGCGCCAGACCGGGCTGATCGGGTTTATCCGGAAGCTGCGGACGCCGGCAGGATAGCGGGCGTACGTCGGACGCTTGCGGGTCCGTCCGGCGACGTGGCTGAGTGGGCCGACGGAGCGCAGCTTGAGGACCTGATCGGCGGTCGAGGCGCTCAGCGCAGCCGGGGCCGGGGAGGGCGCTGACAGGCCGCTTCGTACGTGACGCTCGTTCGCGAGGTCGCAAAAAGGCGCAGGCCTAGTGACGTCCCCTCAGCAGGCGCCGATCGACATCCTGTCTGGTCCCTGCCAGCGCCATTGTTGCGAGCGTAGCGAGCAGGCGCGGAACGCCGGATCGCTTCGCTACGCTCGCAAAGACTGGTGGAGCGAGCAACTCTGCCCGATCGTGGCAGCGCGGTTCGCGCGAACGGATCGATATTCCATGTGGCGAGCAGTCCATCGCCCGCGAAGCGCAGAATGGCGACACCGCTCAGTCATGGAGCCCGCCAACTGGCCTGCCCACGAAGGGCGCCACGTCGCTATCGCGGTAGCTGAAGCGGCAAGCGACCTTACACCCGTTCAGAACGCCGATGGCCAGAACCCCGTTGAGCATCGCGCACCGAGCCGATCTGAACAGACCGCGCAGCAATGCCGCGCGTGGCGTCTTCGGAGCGCGCCTCGGGAGGTTCATCACGAGCCATGGATAGGCCGCAAGCGCCCACGATATTCTCGAAGGCGGCTCCTCCAAGAACCATCGCTGCCGGTGGAGGAGGTCGCCTGGTGCGGGCGGCGGGACTCGAACCCGCACGCCAATGGCAGAGGATTTTAAGTCCCCAGCGTCTACCGATTCCGCCACGCCCGCGCCTGCCGCGTCACGAAGCCGTTGCAGCAGCCCGCGTCAACCCGTTGCGGCACCGAAGGCGCATCAAGAGACGTTGAGGCGGACGCGCATTTCCTTGCCGGGCTTGAAGAAGGGTACGCGCTTGGCATCGACGTCGACCGTCTCGCCGGTACGTGGGTTCCGGCCGGTGCGGGCATCGCGAGCACGGGTGGAGAAGGCACCAAAGCCGCGCAATTCCACGCGGCCATCGTCGGCGAGGCGCGCGACGATCTCGTCGAAGAAGGTCGAAACGATGGCCTCGACATCACGCTGCGACAGACCGGGATTGTCCTTGAGCAGCGCTTGCACCAATTCCGACCGTATCATTGCGTTTCGTTCCTTGACGACGGCGTTAAACCCAAGTCGGGCTAATACAGGTAAGTATGGCCCCGCGGTAGCACCGAACTGGTAACGATTGCGCAAAATGGGTCACTATGCTGCTGTTAACCAACGAGAAGGGGACCGGCCTTGCGGCCGATCCCCTTTTTGTGTCGCAACCGACAGGACGCGCTTACTTCTTGTCGCGTGCCTTGAGCGCCTCACCGAGGATGTCGCCCAGCGATGCACCCGAATCGGACGAACCATATTGCGCCACGGCCTGCTTCTCCTCGGCGATCTGCATCGCCTTGACCGAGAAGGTCGGCTTCTTGGAACGGTCGAAACCGGTCACCATCGCGTCGAACTTCTGCCCGACCTGGAAACGCTCCGGACGCTGCTCGTCGCGATCGCGGCCGAGATCGGTGCGCTTGATGAAGCCGGTCGCGCCATCGTCGCCCGCCTGCACTTCGAGCCCGGCATCGCGGACTTCGAGGACGGTGACGGTGATGACCTGGTTCTTGCCCAGGCGATCGCCCGCACCCGCCGCGACCGGACCGCCACGCTCCAGCTGCTTCATGCCGAGCGAGATACGCTCCTTCTCCGGATCGATGTCGAGCACGACGGCCTGCACCGTCTCACCCTTGCGGTGGAGGTTCAGCGCGTCCTCACCCGAAACGCCCCATGCGATGTCGGACATGTGGACCATGCCGTCGACGTCGTTGTCCAGGCCGATGAACAGGCCGAACTCGGTGGCGTTCTTGACCTCGCCCTCGACGGTCGAGCCGATCGGGTGCGCGGCGGCGAAAGCCTCCCACGGGTTGTTCTGCGCCTGCTTCAGGCCCAGCGAGATGCGGCGCTTGTCCTCGTCGACCTCGAGCACGACGACTTCGACTTCCTGCGAGGTCGACACGATCTTGCCCGGATGGACGTTCTTCTTGGTCCAGGACATTTCGGACACGTGGACCAAGCCCTCGATGCCGGCTTCCAGCTCGACGAACGCACCATATTCGGTGATGTTCGTGACGCGGCCCGACAGCTTGGCACCGACCGGATACTTGGCGGCGGCGCCATCCCACGGATCGCTCTCGAGCTGCTTCATGCCCAGCGAGATGCGCTGCGTGTCCTTGTTAATGCGGATGATCTGCACCTTCACGGTGTCGCCGATGTTGATCATCTCGCTCGGGTGGCCGACGCGCTTGTAGCTGAGGTCGGTGACGTGCAGCAGGCCGTCGATGCCGCCGAGATCAACGAACGCACCGTAATCGGTGATGTTCTTGACCACGCCGTCGATGATCTGCCCCTCGTGCAGCGACTGGATCAGGCCCGAACGCTGCTCGGCGCGGGTCTCTTCCAGCACGGCGCGGCGGCTAACGACGATGTTGCCGCGCTTGCGGTCCATCTTCAGGATCTGGAACGGCTGCGGAATGTCCATCAGCGGCGTGACGTCGCGCACCGGACGGATGTCTACCTGCGAACCCGGCAGGAACGCCACGGCGCCGTTCAGGTCGACGGTGAAGCCGCCCTTCACGCGACCGAAGATCACGCCTTCGACCCGTGCGGTCTTCGTGAACTCCAGCTCCAGCTTGTCCCAGGCGGCTTCGCGGCGGGCGCGATCGCGGCTGAGCATGGCTTCGCCGTGCATGTTCTCGACGCGGTCGACGTACACCTCGACTTCGTCACCGACCTTCAGGTCGGCCTTCTGCCCGGGCGCCGGCGCAAACTCGCGCAGCGGCACGCGGCCTTCGCTCTTCAGGCCGACGTCGATGACGACCAGATCGTTTTCGATGGCGGTGACGGTGCCCAGCACCACGCGACCCTCGAAGCTGTCGGCGCCGCCGAACATGTCATCGAGCATTGCCGCGAATTCGTCACGCGAAGGAGTTGCCACTGAGGCCATAAATGCAGACGTCCTAATTCGTTTTCCGGCCAGGCGGTTGGTTCCGCCGGTCTTGGCCATCACCGTCGCACCGGCCCCGTGCCGTGCGCGACATCAAGCGAATCGGGGATGGCGGGGCCATTCGCGAATGTGCGAAAAGGCGCAAGAGAATCTCTGTCGCGCCGCGCCTCCGCGAGCCCCAGCCCGCCGGACCGCCGCGCCCTAGCCGAAAAGTGCCTGGCAGGCAAGGTAACAAGGAGCGCCGTGGTACAGGACAGGCGCGCGCAGTACCACGCACATTCCGCTTCCGGATACCGTCGAGGACCGGGCAGGGCAGTGCGGGCGACCGCTCAGGCGCGCACGCGTCCCTCGACCAGCGCGATCGCACGCGCGACGGCGGCGTCGACGGAGAGGAAGCTTGTATCGAGTTCCATCGCATCCGTCGCCGGAACCAAGGGTGCGGTCGAACGCGAGCTGTCGCGATCGTCGCGGGTGCGAATGTCGGCGAGCACCTGATCGTAGCTGGTATCGTCGCCGCGCTTGCGTAGCTCGTCGTGGCGGCGGCGTGCCCGGATCGGCGGCGTGGCGCGCACGAAGAGCTTGGCGTCCGCGTCCGGTGCGATCACCGTGCCTATATCGCGCCCGTCGAGCACCGCGCCGCCCGGCTGGTGCGCGAATTTCTTCTGCCGCTGCAGCAAGGCCGCGCGCACCAGCGGGTGGGCGGAGACGATCGACGCCGCCTGGCCGACCGAATCATCACGCAGCGTCGCATCGGCGAGCAGCAGGTCATCGAAGTCGCATGCCGCGACGGCGTCGGCCTCGATCGCCGGGTCGAGTTCCAGCCGCCGCACCTGCGCGGCGACCGCCCGGTAAAGCAGCCCGGTATCGAGGTGCGGGATACCATAATGCCGCGCGAGCGCGCGTGCAATCGTGCCCTTCCCCGACGCTGCGGGGCCATCGACCGCGATGATCATGCCGCCGCTCCCGACAGTGACGCGAGCTGCTCGTAGAAGGCGGGATAGCTGGTGGCGACCGGCGCGATGTCGTCGATGGCGATCGCGTTTCGCGCGTGCAGCCCGGCGACGGTCATGCTCATCGCAATACGATGATCGAGCTTGGTGAAGACGGTGGCGCCGCCGGCGATCCGCTCGCCTCCCGAGCCGTGGACGGTCAGACCGTCTTCATGCTCCTGCGTCCGGACGCCGTTCGCCTCCAGCGCGGCACGCATTGCGGCGATGCGGTCGCTTTCCTTCACGCGCAATTCCTCCGCCCCGCGCGCGACCGTCTCACCGGCGGCGAAGGCGGCAGCGACGAACAGCGCCGGGTATTCGTCGATCATCGACGGGGCCAGATCGTGCGGCACGACGATCCCGGTGAGCGCGGCATGGCGAACGTGCAGGTCGGCAACCGGCTCACCGCCGACGATGCGCGGGTCGACTTCGGTGATGTCCGCCCCCATCATGCGCAGCGCGGTGAGCAGCCCGGCGCGGGTAGGATTGAGGCCGACATTCTCGATCACGACGTCGCTGCCCGGCACGATCGATGCCGCGACCATCCAGAACGCCGCCGATGACGGATCGCCGGGGACGACGATCGACTGCGGCTTCAACTCCGCCTCTCCGGTCAGCGAGATGATCCGGCCGCGCGGGCCGCGCTCGACGGTGATCTGCGCGCCGAAGCCGGCCAGCATCCGCTCGCTGTGATCGCGAGTCGGCACCGGCTCGATCACACGTGTGATGCCCGGCGTGTTGAGCCCGGCGAGCAATATCGCCGACTTCACCTGCGCAGATGCGACGGGTAGCTCGTATTCGATCGGCACCGCCGGGCAGGCGCCGCGCACCGTCAGCGGCAGGCGCGTGCCTGGCGACGCCTCGATCGACGCACCCATCTGCGCCAGCGGCACGGTGACGCGCGCCATCGGGCGCGAAGACAGCGATGCGTCGCCGGTAAAGGTCGCGGTGATCGGGTGGCTGGCGACCAGCCCCATCAGCAATCGCGTCGAGGTGCCGGAATTGCCCATCTCCAGCCCCTGCCGCGGCTGCAGCAGCCCGCCGACGCCGACGCCGTGGATGCGCCAGACACCGTCGCTGCCGCGCTCGATCGCGGCGCCCATCGCGCGCATCGCCGCGGCGGTGGCGAGCACGTCCTCGCCCTCCAGCAGCCCTTCGACGCGGCTCTCGCCGACGGCGAGCGCGGAAAGCATCAGCGACCGGTGGCTGATCGACTTGTCGCCGGGCACGCGGATGCGGCCGGACAGTGTCGTCGCAGCGGGAACGGTAAACGGAGTGGGGGAAGAGGTATGCGCCATGCGCGCCGCGCCTTGCCAGCCGCCTTGCGCTATGGCAAGGCGCGCTCCACTTCACAGGACTATCCTGTTCGAACCACCCATCCGAAAGGCTTTTCACGGCATGATCCAGCCGGAATGGGGCACGAAGCGTACGTGCCCGAAATGCGCGACGCGTTTCTACGACCTCACCAAGGACGAGCCCGTCACCTGCATCAACTGCGGTTATGCATGGGAGCCGGAGCCGATCCTGAAGTCCAAGCAGCCGATGCCGTTCGAGGCGGCCAAGCCCGAGAAGGAGAAGGTCGACGCCGACCTGGCCGGTGACGACGAGGATCTGGACACCGGTGAGGACGAGGAGCCCTCGCCCGACGACGAGGTCGATCTGGGCGGCGACGACGACCTTGGTGTCGAAACGACCAGCGAAGAAGATGAAAACAACTGATTTTTGAAAAAAGGCTTGGCATGCGGCAAAACGTCGCTTGCCAAGCCTGCAGCCCCCGGTTAGTGGGCTGCCTCCCGAACGGAATGGGGCCGTAGCTCAGCTGGGAGAGCGTCGCAATGGCATTGCGAAGGTCAGGGGTTCGATCCCCCTCGGCTCCACCATTCCTCCGATACTGCAAAGCGATACCGCGAAATTCCGCGACGTATCGCTTTTTGTCGTTCGATATAGGGCTTCCCTGCGCAGCGCACCCATAGGGTTCTCGTCGGCTTCGGAGTTGGAGCGGCGGCAGGCGGCCGTTCGTACGCTGGCAATTCAGACACTTACGGTTGCGCCGTGATCCTTGCTTAGGCTTGCCTTAACCGGCCCCGCGCTATCCCCCTCGCGTAAGTCGAGGGGAGTCCATGTCTTTTTCCAATCTTGCCATACCTCGGAAGCTCGCGCTGGCGTTCGCGTCGCTGATCGCGACGTTCTCGATCGTCAGCGGCGTGGTGTTCGTGAACGTGATGCGCCTGCATGATGTCGCCATGGAACGCGACCTGGCGAAGCTGGCGTCCGATCACGCCGACGACATGCTGACCGGCGTCGTCGAGGGGCAGAGTGCCGTGCGCGGCTATGTGCTTCTGGGCAAGCAGGCGTTCCTCGACACGCATGAGGAAAACAGGCGTGCGATCACCGTCGCTGCGGGCAAGCTGAAGGAAAGCGCGCCGCGCGCCGATCAGGCCCGGCGTGTCGACAGCTTCCTGGCGGCCGTGGCGGAGTGGCAGAATAACAAGGTTGCCCCGACGCTTGCGGCCTATGGCAATCCTGCGACCAGGGAGACGGCGCGCGAGCTTGCCGGCGCGAAGCAGCTCGGCGACATGCGCAAGATCCACAAGGAGATCCAGACGGCGCAGGGCGAGTGGGTCGAGCGGCAGGACCGGTTGCAGCAGCAGGCGGAATGGACCGTGGAGATCGCACTGGGATTGGGCGGGTTGTTCGCGGTTACGCTTGCCGCGGCAATGGGTTGGCTGTTGTCGCGGTCGCTGGCGCGGCCGGTCGTCGCCATTGCCGACGTCATGGCCGATCTGGCGTCGGGCCGTACCGACGTGAACGTGCCGAGCACCGATCGCGGCGACGAAGTCGGCGCCATCGCAAAGGCGGTGCTCGTCTTCCGGGATGCCGCGATCGAGAAGCAGCGGGCGGATCGCGAGCAGCAGTCGGTGATGGAAGAGGTCGGCATCGGCCTCGAACGCCTCGCCAACGCGGATCTCAGCGCGCGCTTCGCCGACTTCCCGCCGGCTTTCTCGCGGCTGGAGAACGACTTCAACCGGGCGATCGGCGCGATGGCGCAGGTGATGTCCTCGGTCATGCAGGCGTCGAGCGACATCAAAAGCGGCGCGGCCGACATCCGTTCGGCGTCCGACGATCTGTCGCAGCGTACCGAGCAGCAGGCCGCCAGCCTCGAGGAAACCGCCGCGGCGATGGAGGAGATCACCAGCACCGTCCAGCGCACCGCGAAGGACGCCGCGAAGGCCGATCAGATCGTCGCCGCAGCACGGCACGAGGCCGCGGCATCGGGCGATGTCGTCAGCCGCGCGGTGGACGCGATGGGCGGGATCGAGCGATCCTCGCACGAAATCAGTGACATCATCAGCGTGATCGATGCGATCGCCTTCCAGACGAACCTGCTCGCGCTCAACGCCGGGGTCGAGGCGGCACGGGCTGGCGACGCGGGCAAGGGCTTCGCGGTGGTTGCGTCCGAAGTGCGCGCGCTGGCGCAGCGCTCGGCCGATGCCGCCAAGGACGTCAAGGTGAAGATCAACGCCTCGGCGGAACAGGTCGAACTCGGGGTCGGGCTGGTCGGCGACGCCGGCACGGCCCTGAAGCGGATCAATGCGCGGATCGACGAGATAAGTGCCTTGATGTCAGGCATTAGTGCGTCCGCGGAGCAACAGGCGATCGGCCTCGAGCAGGTCAATACGGCCGTCGGCGAGATGGACAACGTGACGCAACAGAATGCCGCGATGGTCGAGCAGGCGACCGCCGCCGCCCGGAGTCTGGCGAGCGAGGCGGATCAGCTTTCGCTGCAAGTATCGCGCTTTGCGATCGAGGCGCCATCCGCCGCGGCGGGGTCGCGTGTGCACGGCGGCAGCGAGCGGCGTCGCCTAGCGGCCTAGTCGCCGGGGTTCGGGTTGCGGTGTGATCGGTCGGCGCGGTTCCGGAGCGGGAAGGCCGCCGCGGGGACGAGTGGTGACGCCGCGTATCGCAACATGCGCGATCAGCGCCGCGATTTGGCGCTCCGGTCTCGCAATCGGTCTTCAGGTGAACACCTCGGTGCCGGGAACGCGTCGTTCGAATATCGGCTGCGCAGTTCTCCGGGGTTCCGACGAGCAGGCGGGCGCAGGTCGGACCTCCGGGGAATGCTGGCAAGGCTGTTTCGATGGCCACGGCTGGCGCCAGCCGAGCGGGCAGGGTAGGACAGAGACGCTTTCGACGGGCAGGGTCCAACTCGGTCCGATTTCCATCGGCAGCGGCACGGCCAGACCGATCGTGACTGTTGCCCAGCCTGTCGTCACCGGCCCATCAACGGGCCGCTAACGGGCCCGCTACCTGATCTCCGGCTGCCGTGGCCAATATGATTTCGACGAAGGATGCGCGCGAGATACAGGTCCCGTGGCGAGACCTGAGCCGGTGCGTGAACTTGGCGGCGGGGCAGGGGCGGCGCTCGCGCCGGGGCGGGGCTGCGCGCCACGTGCGGTCACCGATCGATCATTGCGACCTTTGGGGCTGTTCGACGCCGACCCGATCGGTTGCGGCGTCGGGCGATCAGCGGACCGGCTTGTCGGTCCGCTTGATCAGCCATGGCGCCGACCGCTGGGACGGCATGTCGGGGCGCGACACCTTCGTGGTCGTGCCGGGCTGCAACCCGAACCAGTGCGGACGATCGACGGCGACGAGGATCGCGAGAACGGTCGAGCCGATGGCGAACCATGCCGAAAGAGCGCGTGACGTCATTGAGAACCTCCTTCCCGCATGGGGCAGTGATCGGCCGTATCGACCGGAGCGCATGGATGTAGCGCCCGTGCGCGATCCCGGTGTAGCTCTCTCATGACAAATGCTTGCTGAGATCCGGTTAACGATCGCCACGCGGGCATCGCGACGAGCAGGCAAAGAAAAAGGACGGCCCCGCGGGGGACCGTCCTTTTTCTTGTCGACCGGCGGTGGAGCCGCCGGGCCGCCGGATCAGCGCGAGTAGAACTCGACGACCAGGTTCGGCTCCATCTTCACCGGATACGGCACCTCGTCCAGCGTCGGCACGCGGACCAGCGTCACCTTGGTGTTGCCGTCCTGTGCGACATAGTCGGGCACTTCGCGCTCGGCGAGGTTCTGTGCTTCCATGACCAGCGCCATTTCCTGCGCCTTGCCACCCAGCGAGATCTCGTCGCCGACGTTGCAGCGGCGCGACGCGACGTTGCACTTCACGCCGTTGACGCGGATGTGACCGTGGCTGACCAGCTGACGCGCTGCCCAGATCGTCGGCGCATACTTCGCACGATAGACGATCGCGTCCAGGCGACGCTCGAGCAGGCCGATCAGGTTCTGCGAGGTATCGCCCTTCATGCGCGACGCTTCGTCATAGGCGTGACGGAACTGCTTCTCGGTCACGTCGCCGTAATAGCCCTTGAGCTTCTGCTTGGCGCGCAGCTGGATGCCGAAGTCCGACACCTTGCCCTTGCGGCGCTGACCATGCTGGCCGGGGCCGTATTCGCGCTTGTTGACCGGGCTCTTCGGACGGCCCCAGATGTTCTCGCCGAGACGGCGATCGAGCTTGTACTTGGCGCTATGGCGCTTCGACATGATACTTCCTTGGCAATATGCGAACGACGTTTTCCGCCTTCCTGGTCCGAAAACCGGTTTCCCACTTTTCGGGGAAGGCAGGGTTGTTCCCGGTCTCGCGCCACACCTCCGAGAAAGAGGTGCAGGCCCGCCGCTTCACCGGGATGCGGGGGCGATTGCGAAGCGGCGCGCCTAGCCGGGACAGGCGCCGAAGTCAAGCTGGACAGGAGCGCCGCGCCGCGCCAAGCAGCGCGCCATGAGCGAGATCCTGCCCGGCGAGCGTTGCACCGACATGACCGAAGTCCGCGCGGGCGTGGACGCGCTGGACCGCGAACTGGTCGCGCTGCTGCGCCGTCGGTTCGACTATATGGACGCGGCGGCGCGCATCAAGCCGGCGCGCACGGCGGTGCGCGACGAGGCGCGCAAGGCGCAGGTGATCGCACAGGCCGCCGCCGAGGCCGCGCGGCTGGACCTGCCCGCCGAGGCCGTGGCGGCGATGTGGGAGACGCTGGTCGAAGCGTCGATCGCGTATGAGCTGAAGGCGTTCGACGCGCGGTAGGCGGATCGCAGCGGCACGCGCGGCTTCCCGAACCTTCGGCATCATCCAGCGGTTCGAAGTTTAGTGAACAGGTTCCGGGCCGGGTCCGGGGCGACCGGTGACCCAGCGGATCGGCCGGACGTCGCTCAAACCTTTGCGGCGTAGATCATCCGGCCCGGCCCGAGCCGCTCGAAAACCTCGGTAAGCTCGCTTTCGCCGACCGCGAAGCAGCCCTGGCTGCGGCCAAGCATCCCGCGTTCGCGGATCATGTCGGGATTGGCATACCAGGCGGCGTGCACGACGATCGCACGGTCGAGCGCATTGTTGTTGGTTGCGTCCAGCCCGAGCAGCCGCTGCGAGCGGCCGTGCTTGCCGACGTAATAATCTGCGGTTGCGAAGGCGCCCTCGCACGAGGCGTTGGAGCCATTCTGGTTCGAGAAGCGCTGGAGATAGCCGGTGTGCGCGGGGTCAGACCCGCTGCCGTGCGCGACGAGCTTCGAGACCGTGCGGCCGTCCTCGAGATTGATGAGGTGGAAGCGCGGCAGGCCGGAGCCGGTCGTGAAATCAGCGACGGCGATCCGGTCGCGCTTGGCGATGCGGCTGCCGTGCTGTTCGAGCGCGGCGAGCGCGCGGCGCAGCAGGCGCGGGTTGACGCCGGGCGCATCGATCGCGGGCGGCACCGCGGCGCTGGCGACCGCCGGCTGCGTCACCGGCGTGTGCGACGGGTGGAAGAAGTCGTCCGGCAGCAGCGACTCCGGCGCGCTGCGGCGCGCGCGCTCACGCATCCCGGCCGACACCGCACCCGGGATCATCAAGGCGCCGGCGAACAATCCGCCGGTCTTCAGCAAAGCACGACGCGACGGCGCCATATCCTGCGACATGGTCATGAGTAACGCTAATCCCCGCTTGAACACCCGCGATGTAGCATGGAACGAGTTAATTATAGGCAACGTTAACCGCTGTTTGTCGCCGCCGCCCGCGCATTTGCCGCAGATGCCGAACGCTTCGTCGTCCGGCACCGATGCGGCGGTCGCGCGTTCGATGCGGTGAGTGATCCGGATGGTCCGGGATCGACAACCGAGATCGGAAAGACATGGCCACGCGCCGAATCGCTCCCGTGCTGCTCGCCGCGCTGCTGACCGCCGGCGTTGCGGGGCCAGCCTATGCCGGTGCGACGGACGCGCGCGCGATCACCGTGGCAGCCGCGACGCTGCCGCCGAACCGCTTCCTGTGGACCCCCGCAGCCAGTGGGCCGGGACGCGTCAGCGTGCTGATCTCGGTGCCCGACCAGCGCGCCTATGTCTTCCGCGGCGAGCAGCTGGTCGCGGCATCCTCGGTGTCGACCGGGTCGGATGAGCGGCCGACGCCACTGGGCACGTTCACGATCCTGCAGAAGGAGCAGGACCACCGTTCCAACCTCTACGACGACGCGCCGATGCCGTACATGCAACGCCTGACGTGGGACGGGGTGGCGATGCATGCGGGCCGCAATCCCGGCTTTCCGGCCTCACACGGCTGTATCCGGCTGCCGACCGGCTTCGCCAGGAAGCTGTTCGAGGCGACAAAGCTGGGCGCGACGGTGGAGGTGACCGCCGACGCCTATGTCGCAGGCGCGTACGTGCGGAGCGGCGAAGCCGGGCAGGCCGCCCGTGCGAACGATTACGCCAGCCGGTAGCCCATCAGCGGCCCAGCCACGCCCACAATGGATTGGCCGGATCCGCGAGCAGCTTGACGGTCAGTGCGACCGACATGATCACGAGCAGCGGCCGCACGCCCTTCCCGCCGAAGCGCAGCGCCGCCCACGCGCCGCATTGATTCCCGAGCACGTTCGCGGCGGCCATCGCCCCGCCGAGCAGCCACAATACCTTGCCGCCCGCGATCATCGCCACCAGCGCGGCGACGTTGGTGGAGAGGTTGAGGAACTTGGTGTTGGCGATCGCGCGCACCAGCCCGAGCCCGCCGAGCGCGACCAGCGCCGTGGTGAGGAACGAGCCGGTGCCCGGGCCGAAGAAGCCGTCGTAGAAACCGAGCAGGGTGGTGGCGACGGTGAGCCCGGCGCGGCCGAGGCGCGCATGACGGTCGACCTCGCTCATCGGAGGGGCAAGCAGGAAGTAGAATGCCATCGCGATGAGCAGCACGGGGACGAACGCGGCGAGGAAGCGCGGGTCGACGTGCTGCACCGCCACCGCGCCGCCGACCGAGCCGGCGAAGGCACCCGCGGCGGGCAGCGCGAAACGGCGCAGGTCGACATGGCCCGCGCGCCAGAAGGTGACGAACGCGGAGCCCGTGCCGACCGCGCTTTGCAGCTTGTTGGTGGCGAGGGCCGCGACCGGCGGCACGCCCGACGCGAGCAGCGCGGGGATGGTGAGCAGCCCCCCGCCGCCCGCCAGCGCGTCGATCGTGCCGGCGACGAACGCGACGGCGACCAGGAAGGCGAAGATGTCGGGCGCGAGATGCATGGGTGCGCGGCCTATGCCGCTTTCGTGCGCGCCGCCAGCATCATAGGGTGCCCGGCATGAGCAGCATCGTCATCCTCACCGGCGCCGGCATCTCGGCCGAGAGCGGCATCGCCACCTTTCGCGGGCCGGGCGGGTTGTGGGAGGGACACCGCGTCGAGGACGTGTGCACCCCCGAAGCGTTGGCAAGCGACCCGGTGCTGGTGCACCGCTTCTACGATCTGCGGCGCGCCGCGCTGGCCGGGGTCGTGCCGAACGCCGCCCATCTGGCGCTGGCACGGCTCGATCGGGAGTGGGCGGGCGAATTGTTGATCGTCACGCAGAACGTCGATGACCTGCACGAGCGCGCGGGCGCGCGGCGGATGCTGCACATGCATGGCGAACTGCGCGCGGCGCTGTGTGCCGCATGCGGCGAGCGGCGGGCGTGGGAGGAAGCATTGCCGCCGGCCACGGTCTGCCCGGCATGCGGCGCGGCGGCGTTGCGGCCGGACATCGTGTTCTTCGGCGAGATGCCGTACGGGATGGAGCGGATCGAGGCGGCGCTGGCGCGCGCCGATCTGTTCGTGTCGATCGGGACGTCGGGCGCCGTCTATCCGGCGGCGGGGTTCGTGCAGATGGCGCGGCATCATGGGGCAGCGACGCTGGAGCTGAACCTGGAACCCTCGGCGGGCAGCGCGTGGTTCGACGAGACGCGCGCGGGCGCGGCGGGAACGTTGGTGCCGGCGTGGGTCGGGCAGATGTTGGACTAGGCGGCGCGGCGTTACGGTCGGGACTTCGGAGCGTCGGCGCAGCACGGCTGGTGGACTGACGGCGCCGCAAGCCCCGCGCATCGGAACGGCGTATCGCGCGCCACGTCGCGATGGCCTTGTTCACGACCGCACGACCGTCGTCCCGGATCACGTCCGGGCAACGGTCGATGCTGATGACGGGTGGGTGTCGACCCTGTCAGGCCGCGCGGCCGGGCCGACGCTGCCGGACATACCCGCGCTACTTCGCCGCGCCGCGCCCGCGGCGTTCGCCGCGCCGTGCCTTGCGGACCGACTTGGCATGGGCGCGAGCGCGCGTCTTCTTCTCCTCGCGCGTCGGTGGCAGCTTGACGTCGAGCGGCATCATGTCGCCGGCCATCGCCTCGAACCCCAGCGTGGCGAGGCTTTCGGAGAAGTGCGTCGGCAACTCGGCGGTCACGTCGATCTCGCCGCCGTCCGGATGGTCGACACGGATGCGGCGCGCGTGGAGGTGCATCTTGCGGCTGATCCCGCCGGTCAGGAACGCCGCCGGACCACCGTATTTGCCGTCGCCGACGATCGGATGGCCGATCGCCGCCATATGGACGCGCAACTGGTGCGTGCGTCCGGTGAAGGGTTGCAGCTCGACCCAGCAGGCGCGGTTGCCGGCGCGCTCGATCACGCGGTAGCGGGTGCGCGCGGCCTGTCCGTTCTCCTCGTCGACGTGCATCTTCTCGCCGCCGGTGCCGGGTTGCTTGGCGATCGGCAATTCGATCATGCCGTCGTCGATCGACGGCACGTCGACGATCAACGCCCAATAGACCTTCTTGGCGGTGCGGCTGGAGAACGCCTTCGCGAAGAACGCCGCCGCCCGCGCGCTGCGCGCGACCAGCAAGGCGCCCGACGTGTCCTTGTCGAGGCGGTGGACCAGCTTCGGGCGGCCCTCCGCCTCATATTGCAGGGCATCGAGCAGACCATCGACGTGCTGGACGGTCTTGGTGCCGCCCTGCGTCGCCAGGCCGGGTGGCTTGTTCAGCACCAGCGCGGCGGTATCCTTGTGGATCACCATCTCGCGCGCGAACATCGCCTCGTCATCGCTGAGCGGCGCACGCTCGCGCTTGGGACGTTCCTCGACGCGTTCCGGCTCGGGCGGCGGCACGCGCAGGACCTGCCCGGCCTGGATACGGTCGCCGGGGCCGACACGCGCGCCATCGACGCGCAACTGCCCGGTACGCGCCCATTTCGCGACGGTGGTGAAGCTGGTCTCGGGCAGGTGGCGCTTGAACCAGCGGTCGACGCGGATGCCGTCGTCGTCATAGCCGACGGAAAACTGGCGGACGGCGTCGCTCATGCCGGCACCCGTGCAAGCGCGAGACCCGCGAAGAGCGCGACGATCGAGCCGGCCACCGACAGCAGGACATAGGCCAGCGCCGCGGCAAGCGCGCCACGTTCGATCATCCCGACGGCGTCGAGCGCGAAGGAGGAAAACGTGGTGTAGCCGCCAAGCACGCCGACGCCGAGCAGCAGCCGCCACGTCTCGCCGTTCGCACTGGCATGGCGCGCGAGGATGCCGACCAGCACGCCCATCAACAGCCCGCCGACCAGATTGACGGTCAGCGTGCCCCACGGCCAGCCGGAACCGAGCGCCTGCGTCATCGCGCGCCCGGTCAGATGGCGCGCCCCGGCGCCGATCGCGCCGCCCGCCATGACAAGAGAGAGGGAGTTCATCGCCGCGCCCTATCGCGTTTCGGCGCGCAAGGGAAATCAGCCGTGCGCCTGTCCCGAGAAGAGGTTCATCACCAGCACCCCGGCCACGATCAGCGCCATGCCGAGCAGCGCGGGCGTGTCGAGCCGTTGTCCATGCCAGAACCAGGCGACGGCGGTCACCAGCACGATCCCGACCCCCGACCAGATCGCATAGGCGATGCCGGTCGGCAGTGTACGCAACGCGAGCGAGAGGAGGTAGAAGGCGACGACATAGCCGACGATCGTCACCAGCGTCGGCCAGCCGCGCGTAAAGCCATTCGACTGTTTCAGTGCCGAGGTGGCGATGACCTCGGCGATGATCGCGACCAGCAAGAAGGCATAGGACATGCGGCCTTGTCGGCGATCGCGACCGGCGTGGCGAGGGGACCCATGTGTCTTGGTCTTGCAAGACACCATGTCGTGCGCCATCTTGGCATACATGCTCAACCTGCTTTCGATCGCTATCGGTCTGGTCGCCCTGTTGCTGGGTATCGTGCCGTTCCTGCCCTTCTTCGCCTGGGGCTATTGGTTCGTGATCCCGATCGCGGTGGTGGGTGCGGCGATCGGCGCGCTGTCGTCGCGCAATGGCGGGCGTAACCTGAACCTCGTGCTGATCCTGATCTTCGGGCTGCGGCTGATGCTGGGCGGCGGGTTGATCTGACGACGAAGCGCCCGGCTGGTCGGCCGGGCGCTTCGGAGATTGATGCCGGGCGACCGCTGCGGATCGCCTTTCATCCGGTCTAGCGGCAGACGACCTGCCCGCGATCGACGCGCTGGCCCAGCAGTGCGCCGCCGCCTCCGCCGATGACGGTGCCGAGCAGCTTCGACCCACCCCCCGCGATGATGTTGCCGAGCGCGCCGCCAGCCAGTCCGCCGACGATCAGCCCGGTCGTCCCGTCGTTGCGGCGGCAGTAGTAACGGTTGTCGGTGCCGCGATAGATGCGATCGTTGCGGGTCAGCGCGCGCTGCTGGTAATTGCGACCGTCGCGATAATAACGGCCCGCGTCGTAACGCCGCTGACCTGGCTCGGGGCGGTTGTAGTCGTAGCGGCGCGACTGGCGCCAGTCGCGGACATCGTCATTGCGATCGCGGCGCGCATCGCGGACGTTGTCGCGATATTCGCGGCGGGCGTTGCGGACATCGCCGCGCGAGTCGGCGTCGCGGAGGTCCTCGCGGTACTCCTTGCGCGCGTCGCGCACGTCCTCGCGATATTCGCGGTTGGCTTCACGGGGCCGCTGCGCCGCGGCCGGCACAGCCGCCAATGACGTCAAAGCGGTCGCACCGAGTACCGCCGTCATGATTATACGCATTACTTGCCTCCTGATGGGTAAGTCGATGCACGTAAAACGACGGCGGTGCCGATACGGTTTCGTGAACATGAAACTACTTCACGTTCACTTGCGGGACATTATTGCGTCAACTCGTGCGTCAGCGTGATCTCTGCCTTCAGCAGCTTGGAGACCGGGCAGTTCGCCTTCGCCTCCTCGGCGATGCGGGTGAATTCGTCCTGTTCGATCCCGGGAACCTTCGCCTTCAGGTCGAGCTTCGAGGACGTGATCGTGAAACCGTCGCCGTCCTTGTCCACGGTAACGCGGGCGTTCGTCTCGAGCGTGCCGTCGTTATAGCCGGCGCCGGCGAGTGCGAAGCTGAGTGCCATGGTGAAGCAGCTGGCGTGCGCGGCGGCGATCAGTTCCTCCGGGTTGGTGCCGGGGCCATCCTCGAACCGCGAGCCGAAGCCATAGCGCTGGTCCTTGAGCGCGCCGGACTGCGTGGAGGTCCAGCCGTGGCCGTCCTTGCCGAAGCCTTCGTAGCGTGCCGATCCGCTGCGGGTGGGCATGTCCTGCTCTCCTTCGTAGATGCCATCAAAAAGGCGCGGCCCGTGCATTCACGGACCGCGCCTTCTCTAACGTCGATCAACCGTAAAGGCTCAAAGGCGTGACGATTTTACCGGATCAGCGGCACGACCGCTTTCCGCTGCGCTCGATCTCGCGACCCGCCAGCGCGCCGCCCACGCCACCCAGCACGGTGCCGAGCGTGCGGTCGCCGCGCGAATCGATCGTGCGGCCGAGCAGGCCACCGGCGACGGCGCCGACCACCAGGCCAGTGGTGCCGTCGGGCTTGCGACAACGCAGGCGGCCATCGTTGCCGCGCCACTCGCGATACTTGTGGCGGCGCTGCGCGTCCGCATCCGTCGTCGTGGCCACCAGCGTCGGGGCGACCATCGCCATCGCGCCAAAAGCAAGCATGAGCTTACGCATGAACATTCTCCCGTTCGTCAAATCGTGATGATATCGAAACGTCGCTCTTTTAGCGCAGTTGCATGAACGTGTAACAACGTTGCGTTCATCGCGGGACAGTGGCGGCAGGCAGGTCGGCAACCAGCCGATATCCGCGGCCACGATCGGTCAGCAGCATCGCGGACGCGCCGTTCGCCGTCAGCGCACGGCGGACGCGCGAGACGTGGACGGCCAGGACGTTGGTGCCGGGATCGAAGCGCAGCCCGAACAGCGCGCGGTGCAGGTCGGCGTGCGCGACGGTGCTGCCGGCATGACGCGCGAGCAATTCCAGCAGCGCATATTCGCGCGGCAGGAGCGGAAGCGGGCACCCGCCACGTGTGGCGGTGCGGGAGAGCCGGTCGATCCGTAGCGAGCCGAGCGTCAACGTCGTGCCGAGCGCGAGCAATCGTTTCGCGCGTAGCGACACGAGCGCGTCGGAGCCGCGAGCCGCATCGTCGGCGCCGGCAGCCAGCGCCGCGACCTCCTCGGCTTCGTCGTGCGCGATCGCGAGGATGCGGGCGGCCGGGCAGCAACGCGCATCGCCGAGGGTGGCAGCGCGTACGATGGCGACGGCGGCATCCGGAGCATCGGTAAGCGTGACGCCGACGGCGTGAAGCGCCGCCGACAGGGTCGGGCGATCGACGAGCAGGCGGATGACCATCGGCCAGTCGATTAGCGGAGGACTACGGATCGCAGGGGAATGTCGGCTCCGATCCGGAGGTGGTCCGTGCGAGGATCGCCTTTGCCGCCGCCGTGACGAGCGGGCTGCTGTCGTCCATCGCGCGTTCGGCGGCGCGGTGTAGCGTGGTACGGTCGAGCGTGCCCCCGGTGAGTGCCGCCAGCGCGGTGGCGCGCATTCGCGGGTGCGGATGGCGCCCGGCGAAGTCGGCGGCGAGCGCGGTGCCGGTGTCGCCGCCGAGCCGGGTCGCGAGCGCGACCAGCGCTTCCGAGGCGGTGGTGGTCATCGCCTGCGTGACGGTGTCGGTGGCGGTGTCGAAGCGATATTGCGTGCGCCACGCCTGCGCCGGTGTCGCGGCTAGGATGTTGAGCGAGACCGAGAAACTGTCGGGCGGCTGCTGGACATGCACGTCGTGGTGCGCGCGATAGAGCAGCAGCTTGCCGGGTTCGAGCCGGGCACGTTCGTCGAACACCAGCCGCGCGGCTTCGCCGGCAAGCCCCGTCACGTCGCCATCGAAGAGGTAATAGTCGCTCCAATAGCCCGGGCCGAGGTAACCAGTGGTGAGGAAGGAGAAATTATGGTCGTGCGGCAGGTCGTAGAAGAACGGCGCGGTGCCGCCGGCCTTCACCACCGCATCGTCGCGCGCCGGCCAGAAATTGGCGCGCAGCGCGTAGCGCGTCGCTGGCGGACGGAGCATCAGGACCTGTGCGCCGTAGCTGCTTTCCCGCTGGCCCGCGAAGCGCTGTTCGAGTTCGGTGATCGCGAGATCGGCCAGGAAGCGGCGGTTCCGCCCCAGCCGCGCGAGCCAAGGCCCCAGCGCCGCGAGAGAGTGCTCGTCGCGTGCGTCCCAGCGCTCCCGCTCCAGCGCCTCGACCAGCTCGTCGAGCGTGATCGCGTCGCCGCTACAGGGGTCGATCACGCGCGGCACAGGCGCGCCTCCACCAGTGGCACTGTCGCCTGCGCCACGGCGCGTAGCTCCGGATGCGGATCGGTCGCGGCGAGTTCGTGCAAGCGGAGGAGCGCGGCGCTGGCATCGAGCGCCAGCCATTCGCGCATAGCTGCCCAGCGGAGGTGGAAGGCGGGTGCGCGGGTGGCGGCAGCGAAACAGGCGCCTGCATCGCGACGTCCGTCGATCCTGAGCAGCGCAAGCAGCAGGCGCGTGCGGGACATCGCCTCGTCGTTGATCGCGGCGCGCAGCACGCGGCCGGTGGCACGGTCGTACTCGCGGGTCAGCCCCGCGGTGCGGGTGGCGAACGTCAAGGCGACGACGTCCGCGCCGCTGCCCTCGACCAGATGCGCGCGCGTACGGCCATCGATGCGCACGACGTCGCCGTCAAGCAGCGGGACCGGCGGAAGCGCGCGAAGCGGCGGGGCGGTGGCGGTCTGGAAATCGTCGCCGGCGACCCCTGCTTCCCAGCGCAAAAGCCGCGCGCCGCCGGCGACATGGTAACGCGCGATCATCAACCGGCCGGACGCGACCAGCGTGGCGTCCGGCGCGGAGGCGGCAAGCGCGGCGCCGTCGAAGATCGTCGCGCCCAGCGTGCCGGCGGGGAGGTCGATCAACTGCACGGTGGTGCGCAGCCGGTCGCGGGTGACGCGCAGCGGCGGCTCGAACCACGGGTCAGCCGCGAGCGCGGCGATCAGCGGTTCGAGCAGCGCCGCGATCCACGATGCGTCGGCCAGCAGCGCGGCGGCGGCGTCTGCGACCTGCCCGGTCGCGTCCGGATCGCAATCGGCGAAGGCGGCGGCGACGCACGCGAGCGGGCTGCCCGCATGCCACGCCGTCACCGCCGCCCGTGCGCGCGAGGCGGTGGCGTCCAGTTCCGCCGCGGTCGGCAGCATCAGCGTAGCGGCGGGCGCGTCATGATGACGATCGTGGTGATATATTCGCACGTGTGATCAGCCACTTCCTCCAGCGCGCGGATCGCGCCGGCGTTGGCGACCAAGGTGTCGAGATCGGGGATCTCGGTAATGTCGATGTTCATGATGATTCCTCCCGTCAGGCGCGTTTTCCACGCGGGCGCGGGCGGAGCGTTAGTTAAAAGGATGCAACGTTGCGTCGCTGTGACGGGCGTGTAGAGGGCGGACGATGAGCTGGGATCCGATCGCCACGACGCGCTACTTGCTGGAGACGCGTACGATCGCCGGACATGGCGGGCGGCTTGGCCAGCGATATCATGCGCATGGCGACGACTGGATCGAGGTTGCGCAGCCGTGGAGCGAGGAACTGGTCGGCGACGAGGAGACCGGCGTGATCGCGTCGGGGCCGATCATCGCGCTGATGGATGTCGCGACCAGCCTGGCGGTTTGGCACCGCCTGCGCACGTTGGTGGCGCACGCGACGCTGGATCTGCGGATCGACTATTTGCGCCCGGCGCGCCCGCACCGAACCGTGATCGGCCGCGGCGAGTGCCTGCGGGTCGCGCGTTCGATCGCATTTACGCGCGGTATCGCGCACGACGGTGACGTGAACGACCCCGTTGCGCACGTCGCGGCGACGTTCATGGTGACGACCGATCGCTATCCGCGGGTGGCGGCGTGATCCTGCCGCCATACGCGCGGCTGCTGGGCGTCGCGGTCGAGATGGTCGGCGACGGGCCCGAGATCGTGATGCCGTTCGGGCAGCACGTCGTCGGGCGGCCCGGCTATCTGCAAGGCGGCGCGATCGCGGGGCTGCTGGAGGTCGCGGCGGTGGCGGCGCTGCGCCATGCGCTGGCGGGCGAGGAGGGGCCGCCCGTCAAGCCCGTCAACGCCACCGTCGACTTCATCCGCGGTGGACGCGATCGCACGACGCGCGCGGCCGGCACGATCACGCGGCTGAGCGCGCGCATCGCGACCGTCACAGCCATCGCGTGGCAGGACGATCGCGCGCGCCCGATCGCGAGCGCGCGGATGAATTACCTGATCGAGCGCGGCGCGGCGTGACCCCGCCGCTCGACCCCGTCGTGCTGCTGCCGGCGTTCGCGCCGTGGCTGGATGTCGCGGGGCTGGCGGTGTTCGCCGCGTCAGGCGCGCTGGCCGCGGCCAGACGTGCGCAGACGCCGGTGACGCTGGCGTTCTTCGCGCTGATCACCGGCGTGGGCGGGGGCACGGTGCGCGACCTGCTGATCGGCGCGCCGGTGTTCTGGGTGCATGATTCGCGCGTGGCGGCGGTCTGCCTGTTGATGGCGGCGGTGATCTGGGTGACGCCGGACCGGTGGTGGCGCGGCGCGGCGCTCGACTGGTTCGATGCGATCGGGCTGGCGGCCTATGCGGTCTATGGCGCGGCCAAGGCGCTGGGATATGGCGTGCCGCCGCTGCCTGCGGCGTTGATGGGGGTCATGACGGGGTGCGTCGGCGGGATCATCCGCGACGTGCTGGCGGGCGAGCCGTCGATCCTGATGCGACCGGAACTGTACGTGACCGCGGCGGCGCTGGCGGCGGGATGCTACGTGGGGCTGCGCGAGCTGGGCATGGTGCCGTGGCACGCCGCAGTGATCGCGGCGCTGGCGGGGTTCGCACTGCGATCGGCGGCGATCCGCTTCAAGCTGGCGTTACCGGCGTATGGCGAGCGGTGATATCGTGGGCGCTTGATCCTTCCGCGCGGGTGGCATCCGGATTGGCGGCGGCGCGGGGAACGTCCCGGGAGCGGTGAGATCAGGTTGGTACATCGTTGCGCGCGCAGCGAAGCGGTCCAGTGCCGGAGCAGGACGCCCTAAATTGCTTCGCTGCGCTCGCAATGACAGGCGCCCGAGCCGAGCCCGGAGCGGCGATGTGGACGTGATGCACCTTGGACGAGGTGCCCCGCGCGGTTTCCGAACACGCTGCACCACCGTCATCGCGCTTAGACTAGAGCGCGCCCGCTGCGCGGCGGGGTGATTTCGGCCCGCCGCGGCGTTGCTCCCCGGTTACGATGCCCAAGCATCGCGCAAACCTCGCGCCTTGCGGCGGATCGAAATCCCCCCGTGCCGATGACGCCACACGATCGGAAACCGCTCTAGAACGCCGGTTCCTCGCCGGGCTTCTCCGCAACGTGGATCCCGCATTCCACTTTGTCCCAGCCGCGCCAGCGGCCGGCGCGGGGGTCTTCGCCGGGACGGACCTTCGAGGTGCACGGCGCGCAGCCGATCGAAAGATAGCCTTGCGCCTCCAGCGGATGGCGCGGCAGATCATGCTCGGCGAAATAGCCGTCGAGCTTTTCCTTCGACCAGTCCGCCAGTGGATTGATCTTCAGCCGGCCTTCGTCTTCCTCGAAGCGCGGGAGCGCCATGCGGGTTTTCGCCTGGAAGCCCTTGCGGCCCGAGATCCACGCCTGGAACGGCAGCAGCGCGCGGCGCAGCGGCTCGACCTTGCGCATCTCGCAGCAGCCGTCCGGGTCGTAGGACCAGCGCAATCCCTTTTCGTCGCGCAGGCGCAGCAGCCGCGGGTCGGGACGGAACACGCGCAGATCGGTGAGGCCGAGCCGTTCCGACACCTCGTCGCGATAGGCGAGGGTCTCGCCGAACATCTTTTGCGTGTTGGTGAAGATCACCGGCACGTCGCGATCGACCTGCGCCACCATGTGGAGCAGCACCGCCGATTCCGCGCCGAACGACGATACGGCGGCGATCCGCCCGCGCAGCTCGCCGGCGAGCAGTTCGCGCAGCATGTCAGGCGCGTCCACGCCTTCGAACCGTGCCTGCATCGCGGCGGCATCGGCGACGGTGAAGGCGGGGCGGACGTCGATGATGTCCAGATCGTGCGCGGGCTCACCCATGACGCAATTTCCAGATCGGGACGGCGGCGTCGGCAGCCTTTTGGTAGACGTGGTCGTAGCGTTCCAGCGACCGGCGCAGCACGACGGGATCGACCGCCGCGCGTGGCGCGAAGCTGTCGAAGCCGCAGCGACGCATGAGCGGGATCTGATCGACCAGCACGTCGCCCTCGGCGCGGAGTTCGCCGACATAGCCGGCCTCGCGCAGCACGCGCGCCGCCGAATAGCCGCGTCCGTCGCGGGAGCTGGGAAAGGACACCTCGACCAGTGCGATCCGGCCCAGCATCGGAATCAGTGCGCGCGCATCGTCGCCGGGCTCGACCCGGACGGCGGTGGCGTTCGACTGCCCGGCGAGGAAGGCGTCCAGCGTCACGGCCGGTTCCTCGTGCGCAGCCTCGTCGCGGAAGCGCAGGTGCGCGCGGTCGTCGATCACGTCGACCTCGAATGCGTCAACCATAGATCGCTTCCTTGAACGGCTGCATGCCGACGCGCCGGTAGGTGTCGACGAAGCGCTCGCCGGTGTCGCGCAGGCGGACATAGGTGTCGGTGACGCGCTCGATCGCGTCGACCACGCCGTCCTCGTCGAAGCCGGGGCCGGTGATCTTGCCGAGCGACACGTCCTCCGCACCGGACCCGCCGAGGAGCAGCTGGAAGTTCTCCGTGCCCTTCCGGTCGACGCCGAGGATGCCGATGTGCCCGGCATGATGATGGCCGCATGCGTTGATGCAGCCGCTGATCTTCAGTTTCAGCTCGCCGAGGTCGCGCTGCCGGTCGAGATCGGCGAAGCGGCGGCCGATCTTCTGCGCGAGCGGGATCGAGCGCGCGTTGGCGAGCGCGCAATAATCGAGCCCGGGGCAAGCGATGATGTCGCTGATCAGGTCGAGGTTCGCGTCGGCGAGCCCGGCCGCCGCCAACGCTTCCCACACCGCCTTCAGGTCGGCGACGCGGACATGCGGCAGGACGATGTTCTGCGCATGGGTGACGCGCAACTCGTCGAAGCTGTAGCGTTCAGCGAGATCGGCCATGACGTCGATCTGCTCGGCCGAGGCGTCACCGGGGATGCCGCCGATCGGCTTCAGCGAAATGGTGACGATCGCGTGGCCGGGTTGCTTGTGCGGCTTCACGTTCTGATCGAGCCACACCGCGAAGTCCGGATCGCTGCGGTCCGCGACCGTGCCGTCGTCGGCGGCGAAGGCGGGCGCCGCGAACATCGCGGTGATGCGCGCGAGTTCGGCGGCGGGGGGATCGATGCCGAGTTGCTTGACGGCGGCGAATTCCTCCTCGACCTCGGCGCGATACTTGTCCGCGCCGAGTTCGTGGATCAGGATCTTGATCCGCGCCTTGTAGATATTGTCGCGGCGGCCGTAGCGATTGTAGACGCGCAGGCACGCCTCCAGATAGCTCATCAGCTCATCGGCGGCGACGAAGTCCTTGATCTCGGGTGCGATCATCGGCGTACGGCCCATGCCGCCGCCCACGAACACTCTCGCCCCCAGGACGCCGTCCCGTTCGATCAGTTGCAGGCCGATGTCGTGGAGGCGCATCGCGGCGCGATCCTCGTCGGCGGCGATCACCGCGATCTTGAACTTGCGCGGCAGGTAACTGAATTCGGGGTGGAACGTGCTCCACTGGCGCAGCAGCTCGGCCCACGGGCGCGGATCGGTGACCTCGTCGGCGGCGGCGCCGGCGAACTGGTCGGAGCTGATGTTGCGGATGCAATTGCCGCTGGTCTGGATGGCGTGCATCTCGACCGTCGCCAGTTCGGCGAGAATGTCGGCGGCGTCCTCCAGCTTGATCCAATTGTACTGGATGTTCTGGCGGGTGGTGAAATGGCCGTAACCACGGTCGTACTTGCGCGCGACATGCGCGAGCATCCGCATCTGGCGGCTGTCGAGCGTGCCATAGGGCACCGCGACGCGCAGCATGTAGGCGTGGAGTTGCAGGTACAGCCCGTTCATCAGCCGCAGCGGCTTGAACTGGTCCTCGGTCAACTCGCCCGCAAGCCGCCGGCGGCACTGGTCGCGGAATTCATCGACGCGGGCGTCGACGATCGACTGGTCGTATTCGTCGTACTTGTACATCGTTTCATCCTCGATCCCCGCAGCCGCTGCGGGGAAGGGTCAGATCACCCAGTCGCCGGCATGCGGGTCGGCGGGCTTCAGCGTCAGGTCGGGGCGCACCGTGGGGCCGAGCGCCCGGATGCGGTCCTTGATATGGGCGGGGCGGGGGCCGTCGGGGGTCTCGCTCGCCTCGATCACATAGGGCACGTTGACGCGGCGCGCGGCTTCTTCTTCACGCGCGATCGACTCGGCACGATCGCCGGCGTCGCGCGCCTCGGCGATATGGCGGGTCCAGCCGCGGCCGGTCCACCACACCACGTCGCCGGTCGCCAGATCGTTGCCGGTCACCAGCTTCATGCCATCTGCTCCGCTACCTGCGCATAGCCTGCCAGCCGGTCCTGCGCGTCGGACAGGTCGACGACCTCGCCGACGACGATGATCGCCGGGCTGGCGACCCGTTCACGCGCGACCATCGCCCCGAGATCGGCGAGCAACGTCTTGAGCGCGCGATGGCCGGGCAGCGTGCCCTTTTCCAGCACCGCGACGGGCATGTCGGGGGCGACGCCGTCGGCGATCAGCTTGTCGGCGATCGCCTCCGCAGTGGCGACGCCCATGTAGATCACCAGCGTGCGGCCCTGCCCGGCGAGGCCCGACCAGTCCTGATCGGTCAGCCCCTTGCACTGGCCGGCGACGAAGCTGACCGCCGAGCTGTGGTCGCGGTGGGTGAGCGGCAACATCGCCTCCGCCGCACAGCCGAGCGCGGCCGAGACGCCGGGAATGACCTCGACCAGCAGCCCGGCGGCGCGGACCGCCTCGACCTCCTCGCCGCCGCGCCCGAAGATGAACGGATCGCCGCCCTTCAGGCGGACCACGATGCTGCCGGCCTTGACGTGCGCGACGATCAGCGCGTTGATCGCCTCCTGCGGCAGCGTGTGGCGCGCGCGGCGCTTCGCGACCGAGATGCGATGCGCCGCGGGCGGGGCGAGATCGAGCACGCGCGGGTCGATCAACCCGTCGTGCACCACCACATCGGCGCCGCGCAGCGCCTCCACCGCACGGACGGTGAGCAGGCCGGGATCGCCCGGGCCGGCACCGACGAGGATGACGCGGCCGCGCGCGTCGGGATCGAGAAGCGTCGCCATGATGCGATCGCAGATGGGCGAGTGCGCGATGGCGCGCAATCGAGCGATGCTTGGCGGGGGCGTAGGATTGGTTTGCGGGGGCGTCATCCCCGGCTTGCTCCGTCGTCCCCGCGGAGGTTCTCGCTTGCCGCCTTTATGACACCGGCGAGGTATGACGGGTCAGTGCCTTGCGGCGTGCACCTTGTGCATGACCAGCGCGATCACCCCGCCGACGATCAGACCGACCACGCCGGCAATCGCCGCGCTTACCAGCCAGCCGAGCGCGCCGCCGCCGACGCCCTCGGCGAGGTGGTGGACGAACTCGGCCGGGCCGGGCAGGCCGACTTCGGCGACGTTGTGGATCAGCAGGTCACCGCCGACCCAGATCATCGCCGCGGTGCCGATCACGGTCAGCGCACGCATCAGCACCGGCACGCCCTTCACCAGCCCGCGCCCGACCGCCTGCGCCACCGCCGACGGGCGCCTGGCGAGATAGAGCCCGACATCGTCCGCCTTCACGATCAGCGCGACGACGCCGTAGACGCCGGCGGTGATCGCGATCGCGACGAGCGCCAGCGTCACCGCCTGCGTCAGGAGCGGCCGGTCGGCGACTTCGCGCAGCGCGATCACCATGATCTCCGCGGACAGGATGAAGTCGGTGCGGATCGCGCCCGAGACCTTCTGCTTCTCCAGCGCGACCGGATCGGTGACGGCCGCTTCCTCGACCTCGGCATGGCCGCCGGACACCGCCTCGATGACCTTCTCGGCGCCCTCGAAGCACAGGAACGCGCCGCCCAGCATCAGCAACGGCGCGAGCGCCCATGGCGCCACCGCACTCAGGATCAGCGCGGCGGGAAGCAGGAAGAGCAGCTTGTTGCGGATCGAACCCAGCGCGATCTTGCCGATGATCGGCAATTCGCGCTTCGGCGACAGGCCGACGACGTAACGCGGGGTGACGGCTGTGTCGTCGATGACGACGCCGGCCGCCTTCGTCCCCGCCTTGGCCGCGGCGGCGCCGACGTCATCGAGCGACGCCGCGGCGAGCCGGGTGAGGCCGGCGATGTCGTCCAGCAATGCGACCAGTCCGGATGCCATGAAACGTCCTTGGAAAAAGAGGATCAGCCGTCGGTCAGGCCGATGCCGATCGTCGCGCGCGCGGCCTCGGCTTCGTTGGAGACGACCGGATAGGCGCAATAATCGGCGGCGTAGAAGGCGCTGGGGCGGTGGTTGCCCGACCAGCCGATGCCGCCGAACGGTGCCGCGGAAGACGCGCCGTTGGTCGGACGGTTCCAGTTGACGATGCCGGCGCGCGCACCGGCCCAGAAACGGTCGAACAGCGCCGGCGTCTGGCTGATGAGCGAGGCCGACAGGCCGTAGCGGGTGTTGTTGGCCTCGGCGATCGCCGCGTCGAAATCGTCGGCGCGGACGACCTGCAGCAACGGGCCGAACAGCTCGATGTCGGGACGCTCGCCGGCGTCGGTGACGTCGATGATGCCGGGGGTGACGAACGGAAGATCCTCGACCGGTCGCGCCATATGCTGGATGGGGCGGCCGCCCTTCATCATCAACGCCAGGAAGCTTTCGGTCAGCCCGTCCGCCGCCTCGTTGTCGATGACGGGGCCCATGAACGGCTGCGGATCGTCGTGCGGCGCGCCGACGATCAGCCGGCGGGTCAGCCGCGCGAGTTCGTCGAGCAGCGGTTCCGCCAGCGTGTCCTGCACGATCAGCCGGCGCGCGGCGGTGCAGCGCTGCCCGGCGGTGGTGAAGGCGGACTGCACGATCAGCACCGCAGCGGCGTGCAGGTCAGGCGTGTCCCACACCACGATCGGATTGTTGCCGCCCATCTCGAGTGCGAGGATCTTCTCGGGCTTTTCCGCGAAGGCGCGGTTCAGCGCGATGCCGGTGCGCGCCGAGCCGGTGAAGAGCAGCCCGTCGATCCCGTCATGCGCGGCGAGCGCGCGCCCTTCGGTCGGGCCGCCGATCACCAGCCGCACCGTTTCGGGCGGGACGCCGGCGGCATGGAAGCAGTCGACCAGGAACGCGCCGGTCGCGGGCGTCTTTTCAGAGGGTTTGAAGACGACCGAATTGCCCGCGATCAGCGCAGGCACGATGTGGCCGTTGGGCAAGTGGGCGGGGAAATTGTACGGGCCGAGCACCGCGAGCACGCCGTGCGGCTTGTGACGGACCGCCATGCGCGTGTTCATCGGCGCGTCGAGCCGACGCTGCGCGGTACGTTCGGCATAGGCCGAGATCGAGATGTCGACCTTCGCGGCGACGGTGTCGACCTCCGTACGGGCCTCCCAGAGCGGCTTGCCTGTCTCGCGCGCGATCAGATCCGCGAAGGCGTCGGAGCGTTGACGGACGACGTTCGCGAAGCGCCGCAGCGCCTCCATCCGGAACGACAGCGACTTCGCCGCCCACGGCACGAAGCCGTCGCGTGCCGCGGCGACCTCCGCATCGACGTCGCTCGTCGCGGCACGCCACAATTCCACGCCGGTCGCGGGTTCGAAGGAAATCAGCTCAGCCATGCGCGTGGTCTTAGCCGTAACATTCGCCGTGGCGGAAGGGGGATCGTCAGGCGAGCGCGTCGCCCATCGTACGGATCGCGTCGATTTTGGCGTGGAAGCGCGTCCAGTCGTCGGCGGCGGCGACCGGCGCCCAGATCGCCTCGACCTCCTCGATCAGCATCGCACACGGTTCGCCCTGCCAATAGGCGTGGTCGCGTGCGCGCCGTGCGCCATAGGGCGCGAGCCGCGTGCGAACCTCGTCCCATTCGGTGCCGTAATGGGCGGGCAGGTCCTGCGCGAAGGCATCGAAGAAGAAACGGTCGACCGCCACGCCGGTGCCGCGCAGCGCGCGCTCGACCGACTGGACGACGGCGCGGTCCTCTTCCGCCGCACGCGGGCGGCGCCCGAGCCGCCAGAGCACCGCTGCGGCGATCGCGGGCTGATAATGCTCCGCGAAGCGATCGAGCGCGGCGATCAGCGGTTCGGACTCCGCGATCTGGCGCAGCGCGCCGGCCAGTTGCATGACATCCCACAGGATCGCCTCGGGCTGCCGGCCGAAGGCGTAGAGCCCGGCGTGGTCGAAATAGGCAGCGACGAACGCCGGATCCCATACCGGAGCGAATCGCCACGGGCCGTAGTCGAAGCTTTCGCCCGTGACGTTGATGTTGTCGGAATTGAGCACGCCATGGACGAATCCGGCGGCCATGTAGCGCGCGGCGAGGACGGCGGTACGCTCGACGACCAGTTCGAGCAGGCGTACCGGGTCCTCGCCTTCCTCACCGTAGAGTTCGCGCAGGACGTAGCCGGTGAGACGGCGCAGCGCATCCTCGTCGCGGTTATAGGCAAGCCGCTGGAACGTACCGATGCGGACGTGCGAATGGCTGAGCCGCACGAGCACCGCGCCGCGGGTCGGCGAAGGTTCGTCGTTGCGTTCCAGTGCTTCGCCGGTCTCGATCAGCGAGAAGCTGCGCGAGGTCGGGACGTTCAGCGCCTCGAGCATTTCGGTTGCCAGCACCTCCCGCACGCCGCCCTTCAGGGTCAGGCGACCATCGCCGAAGCGGCTCCACGGCGTCTGGCCGGAGCCCTTCGTGCCGAGGTCCAGCAACCGCCCGCGGCCGTCGCGGAGCTGTGCGAAGGTGAAGCCACGTCCGTCGCCGATATCGGGGTTGTACACGCGGAACTGATGCCCGTGATAACGCAGCGCCAGCGGCTGTTCGAGGGTATCAGGCAGGGGGGCGAAGCGGCCGAAATGGGCGATCCATTCCGCGTCGTCGAGCTTGTCCAGGCCGACCTGTGCGGCGGCGCGGTCGTTGCGGAAGCGCAGCCGCGTCTCGGGAAAGCGCGCCGCATCGACGACGTCGTAGAATGGCTCGCCGAGTGCGGTCAGCGGGCGTTCGGGGCGATATGCTTGCGGGTCCACGGCCATGCCGCGATATGGGGGTCGGGCGGCAGAAGGCGCAAGCGATGGCGGAATTTCGTGACATCTACTGGTGGTCGGCCGACGGGCTGCGCCTGCACGCGCACGATTATCCGGGGGCGGCGGACGTGCCGCCGGTGCTGTGCCTGCCGGGGCTGACGCGCAATGCGCGCGACTTCGCCGACGTGGCGCGCACGATCGCCCCCGGGCGGCGGGTGATCGCGCTGGACTTTCGCGGCCGTGGCGAGAGCGGCTATGCCAAGGATCCGATGACCTATGTCCCGCTGACCTATGCGCAGGACGTGGTCGCGCTGCTTGCGGAGCAGGGGATCGAACGGTTCGCCTGCATCGGCACGTCGCTGGGCGGGATCGTGACGATGTTGCTGGCGGGGATGGTGCCGGG
This sequence comes from Sphingomonas phyllosphaerae 5.2, assembly GCF_000419605.1. Taxonomy (NCBI): domain Bacteria; kingdom Pseudomonadati; phylum Pseudomonadota; class Alphaproteobacteria; order Sphingomonadales; family Sphingomonadaceae; genus Sphingomonas; species Sphingomonas phyllosphaerae. The sequence goes on from NZ_ATTI01000001.1 coordinate 1,375,866, forward strand.
GCGGATCACGGGTGCGCTGCTGAACGATGTCGGGCCGGAGATCGAGGCGGCGGGGCTGTCGCGGATCCGCGGCTACGTCGGCAAGCCCAGCACCTGGCCGACGTGGATGCACGCCGCACGCGGAGTGCAGGAGGGCAATGCCGCCGCCTATCCCGACTGGACGATCGAGAAATGGCTGGCGATGGCCAAGCGGCTCTATCGGCTTAATTCGGCCGGGCGGATCGTGCTCGACTACGACATGAAGATCGCGGAGCCGTTCCGTCTGCCGGGCGGTGAGGCGGGGCCGGACATGTGGCGCGCGCTGGCCGGATTGTCCGGGGTGCCGGTGCTGGTGGTGCGCGGGGCGGCCAGCGATATCCTCTCGGCCGATGTCGCGGCGCGGATGGTGGCCGCGCTGGCGGACGCCGCGCTGGTGACGGTGCCGCGGGTCGGCCACGCGCCGATGCTGGACGAGCCGGCGGTGCAACCTGCGTTGCAACACTGGCTGGCGCGCAGCGGGAACCGCGTTGCGGATTGAGGCGCTGTCGCGGTCCTGACGATAGCCGCCGAAGGACCAGCATGACCGACGCCCGCGATACCCACACCGAGGTGCTGCCCCTGAAGGGACGCCGTGCCGCCATCACCGGAGGAACGACCGGGATCGGGCGCGCGATCGCGCGGTTGCTGGCGGCGGAAGGCGCGCATGTGTTCGTCGGCGGGACCGAGCAGGCGCATCTCGATGAGGCGCTGGCGGATATCAGTGCGGTCGGGAACGGCGCGGGCGGGCTCTTCGACCTGTCCGATCCCGACAATGTCGCCGCGTTCCTGGCGGCGGCAGGCGAGGCGATGGGCGGCTACGACATCGTCGTCGCGAACGCCGCGGAGGCCGCATCAGGGCTGACCGAAATGGACGAGGCGGCGGTGCGCCACGCCATCTCGTTGAACTTCACGCAATATCTGCTGCTCGCGCATCGCGCCGCGGACGAGATGGCAGCGGGCGGCGACATCGTGATGATCGGTTCGACCAGCGCCTATGTGCTGGGGCCGCACTCCACGGTCTATGCGGCGATCAAGCACGGATTGCAGGGCTTCTCCATCGCGCTGCGCCGCGAACTGGGCGGCAAGGACATCCGTGTCGCGCTGGTCGAGCCGGGCAAGACCGGTTCCGACATGCAGATGCCCGATATCGATCCGGCGCAGCAACGCGAGCAGATCCGCGCCGGGCAGATGCTGCGCGCCGAGGATATCGCGGTCGGCGTGCAGTACCTGCTGACACAGCCGCGACGCACGGTGATCCAGCGGCTGACGATCAGCCCGCGGGTGCAGGAGGAAGAGTGATGCGCACGTGGCCGCATGATGCGCTGGTCTTCACGCCGCACGACGTGGACCTGTCGCGCTCACCGCTGGCGGGAAAGATCGACGCCGAGACCTATGTGCTGGGCGCGTTCAATCCGGGGATGACGCGGCTGCCGAACGGCAACCTGCTGCTGATGGTGCGGGTCGCCGAGGCGTTGCGCCATCCGGTTCGCGAGCAGCAGATCCATGCGATCCGCTGGGACGATGGCGCTTATGTGCTAGATGCATGGCCGTTGTCGCTGGTCGACACGTCCGATCCGCGCAAGTTCATGATGCGTGGGGCGGGATGGAAGGTGATGGCGCTGACGTCGCTGTCGTGGTTGCTGCCGGTCGAGCTCGACGCCGAGGGGCGCGCCGTGGTGGCGGTGCATTACGACCGCGCGATCGCGCCGCGCACGAGCTATCAATGCTATGGCGTCGAGGACGCGCGGATCAGTCGCGTCGACGGACGCTATTACATGACGACCTGCTCGGTCAGCCCGGAGCGGCATTCGACCACGCTCTATACCAGCGACGATGCGCTCGACTGGACGCTGGAGGGGATCGTCCTGGATCACCAGAACAAGGACATGCTGATCTTCGAAGGGAAGGTGGCGGACAAGTTCTGGGCGCAGACGCGGCCATTGGGGGACCTGTATTTCGCCTATCCGCCGGAAGCGGAATGGCGTGCCGGGCCGTCGATCAATCTGGCGACCTCTCCCGATGCGCTGCACTGGAAGCCGTACGATCAACCCGGCATTCGTCCGCATGCCAAGACGATGGCGACCGCGCGGATGGGCGGCGGGGCGCCGCCGGTCGCGGCCGAGGTCAACGGGCAGCCGGGCTGGCTGTCGCTGTGGCACGGGGTGGAGCCATCGGGCGTGGTCGGCATCTATCGCACGTATTGGACGCTGCTGGACCGCGACGATCCGGCGCGGGCGCTCGCCACGAGCGACGTGCCGCTGCTCGATCCGGCACCCGACCTGCTGAAGCCGCTGGCGGAACTGCTCTACGTCCAGGACGTGGTGTTCACGACCGGGATCGTCGACGGCGGCGCGCATTGGATCGTCGCGAGCGGCGAGGCGGATCTGGCATGCCGGATCACGCACATCCCGAAGGACGCTGTGGACTGACGGGCGTGTTGCGGAGTGGCGGTTTTTTCCGGCGCCCCTGACCGGTGGTATGCGTCACCGGCGCGGTGCGGCCACAGCGGTAGTTCGCCTCGTGAGCACATACGGCGAAGCCCGGGACGACGGTTCGTCCCGGGCTCCACCTGAACCAAGGTCTCAGCGGGTTTCGCGATCGCCCGGGTGGGGATCGCGAAACCCGCCGGAAGATCAGTTGCTGTCGGAATCGTCGTTGTCGTCGACGACGATGATCACGCCGGCGGCGACGACCGCAGCGGCGAGGACCAGACCGATGATGGCGCCCGGTGCGGCGAGCTCGCTCTTGCCCTTGGCGGCGGTGCCGGCGCGTGCCGACTTTGCAACCGACAGCGATGACGCCGGGTTGGAGACCGGCGCGGCCATGGCGGGAGCGGCTGCCAGGGTCATGGCGGCGGCGGCGGCGAACATCGAAGCGATCTTCATCATGGGTCTCCTAAACGGTGTCGAATAAAGAGCACACTCCTTGTCGCGGTTCCGGCGCGATAGGAAGCGGAAGATGATGCGCGGCAGCATTTCGGACGTTATGTGGCGGCTATGTCACAAGCGATGTCCATTTTTTACACTTTCGACGTCTTCGATCCCGATGGTACGGAGCCGTGGAGCCGGCGCGCGGTGCAATTGATGACCGCGTTCGGAGACCGCGCGCGACATGTCGTGGCGGCGCAGGACTGTCGCGGAACATTGCCGCCCGGCGTGCGCGGCGAGCTGGCGCAGGTGGTGCCGCCGCTGACCGGGGCGGTGTCGGTGGCCCGGTACGAAGCGATCGCGCGGGCGATGCGCGGGCACGATCTGGTGCTGAGCCACGGCGCCGGGGCAATCGACGCGGTGATGGCGCGGCGTGCTTTTCCGCGCGATACGCCGCCGATCGTCCATCACGAGGATCCGGCCGCGGCGACGGTCGGCGGCAGCGCGCGACTGTACCGGCGGATCGCGCTCGGCGCCGCCGCGGGACTGGTGGTGAGCGGGACGGCGGCTGCGGAGACGGCGCGCGCGCGGTGGAAGGTGGCGGCCGACCGGGTCCATGCGATCCCGGACGGCGTCGACCTGCCGGCGTATGCGCGTGTGCCGGATGCGAAGGCCGTCGCCGGCTTCCGCCGCAAGCCAAGCGACGTGGTGATCGGCGTGGTTGCCGACCGATCGGGCGCTGACGATATCGCCTTGCTGGTGCGCGCGGTCGCCGGGCTGGCGGCGCGGTTCCGGCTGGTGGTGATCGGCGCCGTGGAAGGCGGCGAAACGCGCGACGCGGTGGAGCGCGCCGCGCTGGCGATGGGGATCGATGACCGGCTGCTGCTGCCGGGCGCGATCGCTCCGGCGGCACGCTATCTCGGCGGGTTCGACGTGCTGCTGCTGCCGATGCGTGGCGGGCCGGCGCCGGCGATCGTGGTGGAGGCGATGGCGGCGGGGTTGCCGGTGATGGCGCTGCGCGGCAGCGGGGCCGAGGGGGTGCTTTCCGCGGAGAATGGTGCGCTGCTGTCGCCGTTCGCGGCCGAGGTGCCGCTGCGGGACGCGCTCCAGCCGCTGGCGACCGACGCGGGGCTTCGCGCGCAGGTGGGCGCGGCGAACCGCGCACGTGCCGCGGCTATGCATGACGGCGCTGCGATGATCGCGCGATCGGCGGCGGTTTACGCCGCCGCGATGGGCAAGCCGGGCATACTCGGCTGAGTCGCATTTTGGTCGCGTCCCGGCCCGATTGCTTTATACGGGGCGCTTCCATCTTTCGTGAAACGGGAAAACGCGTGTTCAAGGGGCTGAAGCCGATCGTCTATGGAGGCCGCGAGGTCTGGCCGCTGGTGGAAGGTGGCAAGGGTGTCGCCGCGACCAATCACGCCTCGGCCGGTGCCTGGGCGGCGGCGGGCGGGATCGGCACCGTTTCGGCAGTGAACGCCGACAGCTATGATCCCGACGGCAAGATCATCCCGCAGATCTATCGTGCGCTGACCCGGCGCGAGCGGCACGAAGAACTGATCGAATATGCGATCGAAGGTGCAGTGCAGCAGGTGCAGCGCGCGTGGGAAATCGCGGGCGGCAAGGGCGCGATCAACATCAACGTGCTGTGGGAAATGGGCGGCGCACCGCGTATCCTGCACGGCGTGCTGGAGCGCACGCGCGGGCTCGTTTCGGGCGTCACCTGCGGCGCGGGGATGCCGTACAAGCTGAGCGAGATCGCCTCGTCCTACAACGTCAGCTATCTGCCGATCGTCAGCAGCGGCCGCGCGTTCCGCGCGCTGTGGAAGCGAGCCTATTCCAAGGCCAGCGAGTGGCTGTCGGCGGTGGTCTACGAGGACCCGTGGCTGGCGGGCGGGCACAATGGCCTGTCGAATGCCGAGGACCCGCTGAAGCCCGAGGATCCCTACCCGCGTGTGAAGGCGCTGCGCGAGACAATGCGCGAGGGCGGGGTGCCCGATACGACCCCGATCGTGATGGCGGGCGGCGTCTGGTACCTGCGCGACTGGAACGACTGGATCGACAATCCGGAGCTGGGGCAGATCGCGTTCCAGTACGGCACGCGGCCGCTGCTGACGCAGGAAAGCCCGATCCCGGAGGGCTGGAAGGCCAAGCTGACGCAGATCGAGGAAGGCGAAGTGCTGCTGCACCGTTTCTCGCCGACCGGCTTCTATTCGTCGGCGGTGCGCAACCCGTTCCTGCGTTCGCTGGAGGCGCGGTCCGACCGGCAGATCGCGTTCTCGACGCAGGAGGCGGGCGACCATGTCTTTCAGCTGGACGTCGGCGTGAAGGGCAAGAACTTCTGGGTGACGCGCGGCGACCTGCTGCGTGCGCGCGAGTGGTTCGGCGCCGGCTTCACCGATGCGCTGAAGACGCCGGACAACACGCTCGTCTTCGTCTCGCCGCAGGAAAAGGGTGAGATCCGCAAGGATCAGGCCGATTGCATGGGTTGCCTGAGCCAGTGCCTGTTCTCGAGCTGGGCGGACACCGAGACGAACTCGACCGGGCGGCTGGCCGATCCGCGCAGCTTCTGCATCCAGAAGACGCTGCAGGATATCGCGCACGGCGGTGATACCGATGCGAACCTGATGTTCGCGGGCCATTCTGCCTATAACTTCAAGCGTGATCCGTTCTATTCGAACGGCTTCGTGCCAACGGTGAAGCAGCTGGTCGATCGCATCCTGACGGGCGACTGAGACGCGGGAGGGGCGGCCTCCGGTTGCGCTGCCCGTGAACCCGTCTGTGCGCCTGCTTACGACGACGTTGTCGCAGGTGGCGGCGGCCTTGCGGTCGGCGCATGACCCGTGGTGGGTAATCGGCAGCGCGGCGGTGTGGCTGCACGGCGTCGGCACCGCGGTATCCGACGTCGACGTGCTGACCAGCGCCAGCGACGCGCGTGCCATGCTGGCGGCGTGGCCGGATGCGGTGATCGGTGCGGCCGGCGAGCGCTTCCGCTCGCAGCCGTACGCGCGATTGCCGGGCCGAGGGCTGCCGATCGAGATAATGGCGGGGCTCGAGGTGCGGGTCGGCCACATCTGGCCGGCGGTGCGGCCGATGACGCGCACGGCACGAGGCGGCGTGTTCGTGCCGGAGCGGGCGGAGCTGGTGGCGATCCTGCGGCTGTTCGGGCGTGACACGGATCTGCGGCGTGCTGCTCTGCTGGAGCGAGGGGTGGTTTAGGTCGGCCCGGCGCTTTGGCCCTGGCCTTGTGCCGGTCCCTTCAGGCAGTGATCGACATCCAGCGTCTTGCGGGTGCCAGGCTGCTCGCGATTGACGATGATCCAGCTGTTCTGGCGAGCCGCGCCGCCACGATCGGGCAGACCAGTCCCCCCTGCTCGTCATCGCGAGCATCGCGACGTAATCCAGCGTTCCGCACGACGCCCTGGCTTGTTTCGATAGCAATGATGGCACTTGCAGGGCGCTGGCGGAATGTCGATTGATCCCGGCACGACTCCGTAGAGCAACGCTTTGCCAGCCACTTGCTTCGACGGGCTCATCATGACGGGGTGGGGCACTGATCGATGCCGATCGACGGTAAGTCTCTACGTTCGACCTAAACGATCCCCTTTGCGGGTTCGCGGCACTGCGCCAGAGTTCCGTCGTTCAGGTCGTTGGGGGATAGTGAGCATCTGTATCGCAACCAGGGTGGCGATCCACGCGAGATGATATCGGATCACGCCGGCTCAGTGTCGCGACATTCGATTCTCCCGAAGCAGAACGGCGCGCCACCGTTCCCGGTGACGCGCCGTTCTTGTCGCTGCTGCGGCGCCGCTCAGTCGACGACGGTGCCGACCACCGCGCCACCGACCCCGCCGACTGCTGCGCCCTTCTCGACGCTGCCACCGGTTGCTGCTGCAACACCGGCGCCACCCGCGCCGCCGATCGCCGCGCCGCGCAGCGTCGAGCACGCCGACATCGACACGGCGGCGGTGACGAGCAGGGCGGACATTGCGATCTTTTTCATGTGTTTGTTTCCTGTGCTGGTGAATGGCGCGTCAATGCGGCGGTGCCGGCAGGGTTCCGAACGGACATGCTTCGTCACGGACGGGCAGTACCTTTGCGCGGCGTGGATTGCGGCACGGGAATGTCGCCGACGCGCGCAGGCAGACCTGCGCGCACGCGACTGGTGGGCCATGATGGAAAACTCCACACCCCCGACCATGCGTCGATCGCGTCCGCAGCGAGGCCGTACGCGGCCCTGACGCTGACAGCGTCCAGGCGGCGGCGATCCATCAGGCGTTATGCCGGGGCTACAGCGAACGTGTCACGGCCGCATCGATCCCGGGCGGCGGGGAGCCGATTTCGCCAGCCCGCGTCAGGCCCAGCCCTCGAGCACCTGGTCGGGCGGGCGATGGCCATCCGCCCACATGCGGATATTGGCGATGACGCGCTCACCGGAGGCGACACGGCCCTCCCACGTCGCCGAGCCCATGTGCGGGGTCATGACGACATTGGAGAGCGCGAGCAGCCGCGGGTCGATTTCGGGTTCGTGGCGCCAGACGTCGAGTCCGGCACCGGCAAGCCGCTTGTCCTCCAAGGCGCGGATCAGCGCATCCTCGTCGAGAATGCCACCGCGGCTGGCGTTGATGACGAAGACGTGGGGGCGTAGCAGCGCGATGCGGCGCGCGTCGATCAGGTCGCGGCTGTCGGCATTGAGCGGGGTGTGGATCGTCAATATGTCGATCGCGCCGAGCAACTCGTCGAGATGTGGGTGCCATTGCGCGTTCAGCTCGGCCTCCACGACTTTCGGCAGCCGCTGACGGTTGTGATAATGAATCGAGAGTCCGAAAGCGCGTGCTCGGCGTGCGACCGCCTGCCCGATGCGACCCATGCCGACGATGCCGAGCGCCTTGCCGCCGATCCGGTAGCCGAGCATCCCGCCCGGGCTCCAGCCCTTCCATTCCCCCGCGCGGACCAGCTTCTCGCCCTCGGCAAGCCGGCGCGGGACGGAGACAATCAGCGCCATCGTCATGTCGGCGGTGTCCTCCGTCAGGACGCCGGGCGTGTTGGTGACGATGATGCCGCGCGCGCGTGCCGCCTTCAGGTCGATGTGATTCACGCCGGCACCGAAATTGGCGATCAGCCGCAGCCGTGGCCCGGCACCCTCGATCAGCGCGGCGTCGATCGTGTCGGTGACCGCGGGCACCAGCACGTCGCATTCCGCCATCGCCGCGGCGAGCGCGTCGCGGCGCATCGGCAGGTCGTCGGGATTGGCGACGACATCGAACAGCTCGTCGAGCCGCCGCATCACGACGTCGGGCAAGGCCCGCGTCACGATCACCTTGGGATGGGCGCAGCGTCGCGGATCGGCCATGCCGAGGGGATTGGCGAAGACGTGCGCGTGCGTCAACGGTTGATGCCGCACGCGAAGCGTGGCTAGAGAGCGACGTGAACAGGGATCATCTCTCGATCGTGGCGATGGCGGCGTGCCTGTCGATCATCGCCCCGTCGCCGGCCGCCGCGGCGAGCGAGCCGAAGAAGCCACCCTTTACCGGGTCGATCGCCGCATCGCGCGCGCGGATGCGGACCGGGCCGGGGCGCAACTTCCCCGCCAGCTGGATCTACGTGCGTCCCGACCTGCCGGTGCGCGTGCTGGAGGCCTTCAAGGAATGGCGGCGGGTCGAGGACCCGGACGGGACGCAGGGGTGGATGCTCAACGCGCTGCTGAGCAGCACGCGGACCGCGATCGTGCGCGGGACCGAGCCGGCCGAACTGCACGATCGGCCGGGCGGGCCGACGATCGTCTGGCGCGCGCAGCCGGGCGTCGTCGGGCGGATCACGCGCTGCGGCAACGGATGGTGCCGGTTCGATGTGAAGGGGCAGGCGGGATTCATCCAGACCGATCGCATCTGGGGTGTCGAAATGTCGGAGCGACTGCCATGACTTTCCGGCTTGACGGGTTCGACCTCGACGCATTCGTCGCGGCGACGCTGGCAGAGGATCTGGGGCCGGAGGGTGCAGGAGGGGGCGGCGACGTCACATCCGCCGCCGTGATCCCGGCCAGCGCGCGGTTCGAGGCGGTGATGGACAGCCGCGACGCGATCACGGTGTGCGGGCTGGAGATCGCGGCGGCGTTCTTCCGGCACCTCGACGCGAACGCCATGGTCGAGATGCTGGTGCGCGACGGCGCACGGGTGCCGGGCGGGACGGCGTTGATGCGCGTCACCGGCAACGCGCGCGCATTGCTGACCGCCGAGCGATCGGCGCTGAACACCGTCCAGCATCTTTCGGGCATCGCGACGCTGACCGCCCGCTACGTCGATGCGATCGCGGAGAGCGGCGCGACGTTGCTCGACACGCGCAAGACGATCCCGGGACTTCGGCGGCTGGAGAAATATGCGACGCGGACCGGCGGCGCGCAGAACCACCGCATGGGGCTGTGGGACGCCGCGATGATCAAGGACAATCACGTCGCGGTCGCCGGCGGAGTCGGCAAGGCAGCGGCATTGGCGAAGGCGGCGGGGATCGCCACGATCATCGTCGAGGTCGACCGGATCGACCAGATCGAACCGGCGCTGACCGCGGGCGCGACCCACCTGCTGCTGGACAACATGCCGCCCGACGTACTGCGCGCCGCCGTGGCGATCGTTGCCGGGCGGGTGCCGACCGAGGCGTCGGGTGGCGTGACGCTGGACACGATCGGCGCGATCGCGCGCACCGGCGTGTGCTATGTCAGCGTCGGGCGGATCACCCAGTCGGCTCCCGCCGCCGACATCGGGCTGGATTTTGCAGAGTTATGACCGAGCCGACGACAAGGAAGAAGACGCCGAAGCCGGTGGCGAAGATCACGCTGCGCGAACGGTTGCTGCCGGCCGGGCGACCGCCATCGATCGAGCGGTTCGAGCGATTGTACCTCGCATCGTTCGCGGTTTCGCTGCTTGGCTGGGCGTTCAGCTGGCAATCGACCGCCGACCGGCTGGCGATCGATCCGAAGACCGCGGCGTTCGGCTGGCTCCTGCCCGCGGCGCTGGCGCTGAGCGGTGCGATCACGGTGCTGCTATGGTATCTGATCGCGCGGCGCGCGAGCCTGGCGGCGAAATGGGTCGTGACGATCCTGACCGGGCTGGCGGTGGTGCGGTTCGTCATCAACCTGATGGTGGTGTTTCGCGGATCGGTGCCGATGGTCGCGACCTTGCTGTCGGCGGCGATCGTCGTGTTGAGCGTCGCGGCGACGGTGCAGTTGTTCAAGGCCGATGCCCGAGCGTGGTTCGGCGAAGACCTGAGCGCGGAGGAAGACGCGGAATGACGAAGGCGATCTCATGGGCCGTGGCAGCGATGGTGGCGCTCGCCGCGCCGGGGGTGGCGAGCGCGCAGGCGCTGTCGTGCGCGATCCCCACCGACGTGCCGCGGCCGCGCCCCGACCTGCCGACGGCGAGCCAGCCAGCGCGGCGCCTGCCGATCGGCAGCTATACGCTGGCGATCAGCTGGAGCCCCGAATATTGTCGCAGCAACGGCGACCGGCCCGGTGCGCGCTTCCAGTGCGGATCGAACAACCGCTTCGGCTTCGTGCTGCACGGGCTGTGGCCGGACGGCGTCGGCAAGGACTGGCCGCAATATTGCCGCGCCACCCCGCTGCTGTCGCGGCAGGTGATCCGCCGCACGTTGTGCGCTACGCCGTCCCCGCAGCTGTTGCAGCACGAATGGTCGAAGCACGGGACGTGCATGGCGGGCTATACGCCGGAGCGCTATTTCGGGCGGTCGACGGCGATGTTCCGCGCCCTGCGCTTTCCCGACATGACGCGGCTGGCGCAGGCGCCGATCACCGCCGGCCGGCTTGCGGAAGCGATCGCCGCGGCAAATCCGGGCCTGCGCGCGGACATGATGCGGGTGACGGGGACGCGCGGCGGGGCGCTGGACGAAGTGTGGCTGTGTACCGACAAGCGCTTCCGGTACGCGCGGTGTCCGGGGCATCAAGGCGGGCTCGATCCGTCGGCGCGGATTACGATCGCGGCGCTGCGGTAGGCGGAGCGCCGCGTTGCGTCGGGTGCCGTTTCCCGGCGCGGCGTAACGCGCCCGCCGCGTGGCGCATCATCCGTGAGCGCGCTTCGCCGGTATCGTGCAGGAGGCCGTGCTCCACGGCATGTCGCGTGGAACAGCCCTAGCGGGACAAGGACAGCGTTTCGTCGGCCCTCCGGGGCGCGACCTACCGCTTGCGGGTCAGTTCGCGCATCGCGGCGTCCAGCCCGTCCAGGGTCAGCGGGTACATGCGGTCGCCCATCAGCTCGCGGACGAGCGCGATCGAGGTGGTGTAGCTCCAGTGCGCCTCGGGCAACGGGTTGAGCCACGCCGCGGCCGGATAGGTGGCGGTCAGGCGTTGGAGCCAGACCGCGCCGGGCTCGTCGTTCATATGCTCCACCGAGCCGCCGGGTTGGGTCAGCTCATAGGGGCTCATCGACGCATCGCCGACCAGCAGCAGCTTGTGGTCGTGCCCGAAGCGGTGAAGCACGTCCCAGAGTGGCGTGCGTTCCTGGAAGCGGCGACGATTGTCCTTCCACACGCCTTCGTACGGGCAGTTGTGAAAGTAGAAGAATTCGAGATGCCGGAACTCGGCAGTGGCGGCGGAGAACAGTTCCTCGCACAGCCGGACATGCGGATCCATAGAGCCGCCGACGTCGAGGAACAGCAGCAGCTTCACCGCATTCCGCCGTTCCGGGCGCATCGCGACGTCCAGCCAGCCACGCCGTGCGGTGCCGGCGATCGTCGCGTCCATGTCGAGCTCGTCGGCCGCGCCCTCACGCGCAAAGCGACGCAGGCGGCGCAATGCGACCTTGATGTTGCGGGTACCGAGCTCGCGGGTGTTGTCGAGGTCGCGGAAGGCGCGCTGTTCCCAGACCTTGATCGCGCGGTGGTGGGTCGATTCACCGCCGATACGGATGCCCTCGGGATTGTAGCCGGCGTTGCCGAACGGACTGGTTCCGCCGGTGCCGATCCACTTCGACCCGCCCTGATGCCGCGCGTGCTGCTCCTCCAGACGCTGGCGCAGCGTGTCCATGATCGCGTCCCATGAACCGAGCGCCTCGATCTTCGCCATCTCCTCGGCGCTCAGATAACGCTGGGCGATCGCCTTCAGCCATTCCTCCGGGACGTCGCCGCCCGTCTGCGCGAACGATATCTCCACGCCCTTGAAGACGCGCGCGAACACCTGGTCGAATCGATCGAACAATCCCTCGTCCTTCACGTAGACCGCGCGCGAAAGATGGTAGAATTCCTCCGGCGTGCGTTCGATCACCCCGGCGCGCAGCGCGTCGAGGAGCAGCAGATGCTCCTTCATGCCCACCGGGATGCCGGCGGCGCGCAGTTCGTCGAGGAAGGCGAGGAACATCGAGTCAGGGCCGCGTGCCGCGCCGGGCCATGAAGGCCAGCCGTTCGAACAGCATCACGTCCTGTTCGTTCTTGAGCAACGCACCGTGCAGTGGCGGGATCGCCTTCGTCGGATCGCGATTCTGGAGCACCTCGAGCGGCATATCCTCGTGCAGCAGCAGCTTCAGCCAGTCGAGGAGTTCGCTGGTCGAGGGTTTCTTCTTGAGGCCGGGGACGTCGCGGACCTCGTAGAAAATGTCCATCGCGCGCGATACCAGCAGCTTCTGGATGCCGGGGAAGTGGACGTCGACGATCGCCTGCATCGTCTCGCGATCGGGAAAGCGGATGTAGTGGAAGAAGCAGCGGCGCAGGAAAGCGTCGGGCAGCTCCTTCTCGTTGTTCGAGGTGATGACCACGATCGGGCGCCGTTCGGCGCGGACGGTCTCGCCGGTTTCGTAGACGTGGAACTCCATCCGGTCGAGCTCCTGGAGCAGATCGTTGGGGAACTCGATATCCGCCTTGTCGATCTCGTCGATCAGCAGCACCGGCGGCACGGGGCGGGTGAACGCCTCCCACAATTTGCCGCGGCGGATGTAGTTGCCGATGTCGTGGACGCGCGGGTCGCCGAGCTGGCCATCGCGCAGCCGCGCAACCGCATCATATTCGTAGAGACCCTGTTGCGCGCGAGTGGTCGATTTGACGTTCCACTCGATCAACTCGGCACCCAGCGCGCGCGCGATTTCCTGTGCCAGTACGGTCTTACCGGTGCCAGGCTCGCCCTTGACCAGCAGCGGCCGACGCAGCGTGACAGCGGCGTTGACCGCCACTTTCAGGTCATTGGTCGCGACGTAATCCTGCGTGCCGTTAAAGCGCTGCATCCATCATCCCGTTCGTCATCGAAGATCGGGTATGGATAGCGGCTCCGGCGGGGCCGAAGCAAGTTACATCCCGTGACGCGCGGCGGCGCGCGATTCGAGCAATTGCCAAAGGCCGCGATGCTGCGCGAGCATCTGCTGCGCACCGAAAGCCATAGCGCGCTCGACCGAGGCATTGGCCTCGACGGTGCGAAGCAGCGCAATCGCCTGCGCCGTGGCGTCGGCGAAGGGCGCGCCCGCGGGAAGCGCCATGCGCCGCGCACAGCCGTCCAGCACGCCGCGCACCGCCGCCCAGTCCAGGACGAAGGCCACCGCGGTGCCGGTCGCACAGCCCGCGCGGCTGGAGCGTGCCAGCATTTCCAGGGCGTTACGCTGGCCGAGAATGGCGGCCTGCGACGCCGCCTGCCCGGGGGTAGAGGGAAGCGGACCGGCAGCGGCGGTAAGCCGGACCAGCAGCGCGCGCTCGCCGCTCATCGTCACGACCGCCTGTTCCAGCCAAGCAGTGGCGAGCGGATCGACGCTGCCGTTGCGGGCATGATCGACGATGCCTGGGAAGGCGCCGTGAATGACGCACAGCGCGTGGATCGCATCGGCGATATCGCGAAGTGTCGCGCTCGTCTGCATCAGTGCGCGCGCATGCGGCGCATTGGCAGTGCCGTCGGTGGCCACCATCGCCAATATCGTGTCGGCGCGGCCCGCCGGCCGCTCTTCGATTGCGATGGTCACGCTATCCTCCACGAAATTCCGTCGGTTAACGCAATACGCGCAGCCGACGGGACGGTCGTAGCGAGAGGATGTAAAGGCGCGGTTTACAGTGGCTTGTATTGCGACGAACGACCCGTACGGAAACGTTTCGATATATACCAAAAAAACCCGCCGGCGCATCGCCGGCGGGTTAACCCGGGCTTATTGGTCGAGGAAGCTACGCATCTTGCGGCTGCGCGACGGGTGCTTCAGCTTGCGCAGCGCCTTCGCCTCGATCTGGCGAATACGCTCGCGCGTGACGCTGAACTGCTGACCGACCTCCTCCAGCGTGTGATCGGTGTTCATCCCGATCCCGAAGCGCATCCGCAGCACGCGCTCCTCGCGCGGGGTGAGGCTGGCGAGCACGCGGGTGACGGTCTCCTTGAGGTTCGCCTGGATCGCGGCATCGACCGGGATGACCGCATTCTTGTCCTCGATGAAGTCGCCGAGATGCGAATCCTCCTCGTCGCCGATCGGCGTTTCGAGGGAGATCGGCTCCTTGGCGATCTTCATCACCTTGCGCACCTTCTCCAGCGGCATCGAGAGGCGCTCGGCCATCTCCTCCGGGGTCGGCTCGCGCCCCTGCTCGTGCAGGAACTGCCGGCTGGTGCGCACCAGCTTGTTGATCGTCTCGATCATGTGGACCGGGATACGGATCGTGCGCGCCTGATCGGCGATCGAGCGCGTGATCGCCTGGCGGATCCACCACGTGGCGTAGGTCGAGAACTTGTAGCCGCGACGATATTCGAACTTGTCGACCGCCTTCATGAGGCCGATGTTGCCTTCCTGGATCAGATCCAGGAATTGCAGCCCGCGATTCGTGTATTTCTTGGCGATCGAGATCACCAGGCGCAGGTTCGCCTCGACCATCTCCTTCTTGGCGATACGCGCCTCGCGCTCCGCCTTCTGGACCATGTTGACGATGCGGCGGAACTCGCCGAGCGCCATGCCGGTCTGCTGCGAAATCTCGCTAATTTCGGTACGGATGCGGTCGATCGCCGCGACCTCGTTGGTCGCGAACGCGGTCCACTTCTTGTCGAGCCCGGACACCGAGGCGACGAAGCCCTCGTCCAGCTCATGCCCCATGTAGCGGTCGAGGAAATCCTTGCGGTTGACCTTGTGGCGCTCGGCCAGACGCAGCATCTGCCCGCCCAGCGTCGTCAGGCGCCGGTTGTAGCTGTAAAGCTGGTCGACCAGATATTCGATCTTGGTCTGGTGAAACTGCACGCTCTCGACCTCGGCGGTGAGGTCCTCGCGCAGCTTCTGGTACTTGCGCTCCTCGGCGGCCGACAGGTCGTCGCCCGACGACATCGCCTCCAGCCGGTTCTCCTGCATCTTGGAGAATTTGCGGTAGATCGCGGTGATGTTGGCGAACTTCTCGAGCGCCTGCGGCTTGAGCGTCTCCTCCATCTGCGCGAGGCTGAGGGTGTTATCCTCCTCCTCGTCGTCCGACGGGCGCGGCGTGCGCCGCTCGGTCATGTCGTCCTCGTCGTCGGCCGGCGCCTCTTCGGGCTCGTCCTCTTCCTTGAACTGCGGACCGGTGTTCGACGCGCTGATCTCGCCGGCGGTGTCGTCCTCCGCACCCTCGACCTGCTCGGCGGACGGACCCTTGGACAGCATCGCGTCGAGATCGACGATCTCGCGCAGTTGCATCGTGCCCTCGTTGAGCGCGGTCGACCAGTCGATGATCGCGTTGAAGGTGATCGGGCTTTCGCATAGCCCGAGGATCATCGTGTCGCGGCCGGCCTCGATGCGCTTGGCGATCGCGATCTCACCCTCACGCGAAAGGAGCTCGACCGCCCCCATCTCGCGCAGGTACATCCGCACCGGATCGTCGGTACGGTCGATCGTTTCCTTCTTCTTCTCGATCGCGGGCGCGGCGCCATCGGCCTCGCCGCCGTCGACGGCTTCCTGCTCGTCGTCGTCGGCGCGCTCCTCCGGCTCACCGTCCTCGCCGGCCTCCTCGTTCTCGACGATGTTGACGCCCATCTCGTTAAGCGCCGACATCACGTCCTCGAGCTGGTCGGACGACATCTGATCCTGCGGCAGCGCTTCGTTGAGCTGGTCGTAGGTGATGTAGCCGCGCTTCTTGGCGCGTGCGATCAGCTTCTTGATGTTCGCGTCGTTCAGGTCGATCAGCGGGGCATCGGCCACTTCCGCGCCTTCGTCAGCTCCGCCACCGTTCATCTTCGCCATCAATCGTCCTCGGGTCCAAGCGCGCGGGCGTCTTCGTTTGCCTGCACCAGATTTGCAAGCCGCTCGTCCAGCGCCCGCTGTTCGTTCACCAATGCCACTTGTCGTTCAAACGCTTCGGTAGTGAAATGCGTCTTCATCGCAGAGGTTGCCTCTGCCAGAGCCGCATCTACTTCAGGCCTCGCGACCAGTACCGCGATCGCCTCATCAAGGTCATCGCGCGCCTGTTTCTCGTCGCCGCCAGCGCGATTGAACGAATAGTGCATCGTATCGGCTCTAAGAAGATCGTGGGAGATCGCTTCGAAACCGGACCGCGCCAATATGGTGATAAGCCGTCCGCTATCAAGCGCGCCGTCCCGCCGGTCCTCGAGTGCGACATCCACGACCGCCTCGAACAGCCGCCCGAGCGCCCCGTCGGCGAGCTTGAGGCTGCCGAGAACCTCCATGTGGCGCGCGATTTCAGCCGGATGGCGAATCAGACCGGCCAGCACCGCCTTCGCGACGACGGGATCGATCCCGCCCGCCGCGCGGACCTTCTTGGCATCCTCGGTGACGGGAAGGGGTGGGGGCGTCCATTTCTGCCCCGGCTTGCGCTGCCCCATCGGGTAGAAGGGCTGGCGTTGCTGGAAGGATTGGCGGTTGCGCGCGAAACGCTCGTCGAAGCGATCACGAAACTCGGCCTTATACTCGGACTTGACCGATGAATCGGCGATCGTTTCGGCCAGTTCGGCCAACCGCTTCTTCAGCCCGGCACGCTGCTCGGGCGTGTCGAGCGGCTCTGCGGCGAGTTCGTGCTTCCAGAGGCGGTCGACCAGCGGCTCCGCCTCGCGCGCAACCGCTTCGAACGCGGGCGCGCCCTTCGCGCGGATCAGGTCGTCGGGGTCATGGCCCTCCGGCAGGGTCGCAAAGCCGAGGCTGCGCCCGGGGGCCAGCATCGGAAGTGCGCGGTGGGCGGCACGGACGGCGGCCTTCTGTCCGGCCTTATCGCCATCGAAGCACAATACCGGCACGTCGACGACGCGCCACAACCGCTCCAGCTGCTGCTCGGTCAAGGCGGTGCCGAGTGGGGCGACGACCTCGCCGATGCCGGCCTGCGCCAGGGCGATCGCGTCCATATAGCCCTCAACCACGAACAATCGTTCGGTCTTGCGCGCGGCGGCGGCGGCGCGATCGAGATTGTAGAGCGTCCGGCCCTTGTCGAAGAGGGGGGTGTCGGGAGAGTTGAGGTACTTGGGCTCGCCTTCGCCGATGATCCGCCCGCCGAACGCGATCACGCGCCCGCGCGGGTCGCGGATCGGGATCATCAGGCGACCACGAAAGCGGTCGTACGGCTCCTTGCCCTCTACCTGGATCAGCAACCCGGCCTCGACCAGCATCGCGTCGCCGAAATCCTCGAGCGCCGCGCGCAAGCGCCCACGCGCATCCGGGGCGTAGCCGAACCCGAAGGTGCGGCGCGTCGCCTCCTTGATGCCGCGACGTTCGAGCAGCGCGCGCGCCTCCGCGCCGTCGATCCCGCCGAGCTGCTGCGTGAACCAGTCGGCCGCCGCCTGCATGACGTCGTAGAGCGACTTCGCCTTTTCGGCGCGCTGCGCCGCGCGCGCGTCCTGTGCGGGCACTTCCATGCCGGCAGCGGCGGCGAGTTCCTTCACCGCGTCCATGAACGGCAGGCCCTGATGATCGGTCAGCCAGCGAATCGCGTCGCCGTGTGCCGAACAGCCGAAGCAATGATAGAAGCCCTTGTCGTCGTTGACGTAGAAGCTGGGCGTTTTCTCGTCATGGAAGGGGCAGCAGCCCTTCGACTCGCGGCCGGCGCGGGTGAGCTTAACCGTCTTGCCCACGAGCGCGGTCAGCGACGTGCGGGCGCGCAGTTCATCAAGGAAGGCGGGAGTAAGGCTCACGCGCTCTTATAACCCATATGTACGGTTCATTCGAGATCGACAAGCGGGTTTGCGGCGCATCGCAGATGCCGCGGTCGAATGGTAAGCCGGCGACGCGATATCCGCGCGCCGGCCCCGTACTTGCGACAACGTACTTGCGACAACGTGCTTACGACAGCGCCGCCTTCACCAGCCCGCTGGCCTTGCTCATGTCGAGCGTGCTGGCGTGGCGGGTCTTCAGCTCCGCCATGACGCGCCCCATGTCCTTCATCCCCGCTGCACCCAGCTCCGCCTTGATCGACTCGATCGCGGCTTTCGTCTCTTCCTCGCTCATCTGCGCGGGCAGGAAGCGTTCGATCACCGCGACCTCGGCCGCCTCCGCCGCCGCCAGTTCGGCGCGGCCACCCTGTTCGAACATCGCGATCGATTCGCGACGCTGCTTCACCATCTTCTGCAACACCTCGATCACCAGCGCGTCGTCGTCCGCCGGCGCCCCGCCGGTGCGCGCCTCGATGTCACGGTTCTTGATAGCGGCCTGGATCAAGCCGATAGCGGCGCGCGCTTCCTTGTCGCCGGCCTTCATCGCCGCGATCTGCGCTGCCTTGATGTCGTCGCGAATCATCCACTCGTCCTTAACAGATTGACGCATCGCCGATGCGTCTCTAGCGGGCGGGGCTTAGCGACATTGCCGACCCATTCAAGGAGTGCCCGCCCATCATGGCCGAGCCCGAGTTTCCGCACGCCCCCATGCCCGACGGTGCCACCGGCGTCCTCGTCCTGGCCAATGGGGAGGTCGCGTGGGGGCGCGGCTTCGGCGCGGAGGGCGTCGCCGTCGGTGAGGTCTGCTTCCACACCGCGATGACCGGCTATCAGGAGATCATGACCGACCCGAGCTTCGCCGGGCAGATCATCACCTTCACCTTCCCGCACATCGGCAACGTCGGTGCAAATCCCGACGACGTCGAGGCGGACAATCCGCACGCCCTTGGCATGATCGTGCGCGAGGACCCCACCGCGCCGTCGAACTTCCGCGCGATGGAGAACCTGTCGGGCTGGATGCAGCGCCATACGCGGATCGGGCTGGCCGGTGTCGACACGCGCGCGCTGACCCGGCGCATCCGCAGCGGCGGCGCGCCCAACGGCGTGATCGCGCATTCGGCAAGCGGGGCATTCGACCTCGACGCGCTGCTGAAGATGGCGCGTGGCTGGCCGGGGCTGGAGGGCATGGACCTCGCCAGGGAGGTGACACGCGAGACGCACGGCCGCTGGGCGGGCGGCATCTGGCGGCTCGGATTTGGCTACGATGTTGGCGATGGTGGCGCCGACGCGGGGCAAAGCGATGCGCCACCGCATGTCGTGGCGATCGATTACGGTAGCAAGTTCAATATCTTCCGCAACATCGTTCAAGCCGGTGCAAAGGTATCGGTCGTACCGGCGAATGCGACCTTCGACGAGATCATGGCGCTGAACCCGGACGGCATCTTCCTGTCGAACGGTCCCGGCGATCCGGCGGCGACCGGCGACTATGCGGTGCCGGTGATCCGGCAACTGCTGGAGACCGGCAAGCCGTTGTTCGGCATCTGCCTCGGGCATCAGCTGCTCGCGCTGGCGGTGGGGGCGCGGACGACCAAGATGTTCCAGGGGCATCGCGGTGCGAACCATCCGGTGAAGCGCGTCGCCGCGGGACCCGACTTCGGGCGGGTCGAGATCACCAGCATGAACCACGGTTTCGCGGTGGAGCGCGACTCGCTGCCCGCGAACGCGCGGGAGACGCATGTGTCGTTGTTCGACGGGAGCAACGCGGGGATCGAGCTGACCGATCGGCCGGCGTTCTCGGTGCAGTACCACCCCGAGGCGAGCCCGGGGCCGCAGGATAGTTTCTATCTGTTCGAGCGGTTCGTCAGTTCGCTGCAGATATGATTGTCGTCGCGGCTATCTCGCTCGCACTCGCTGACGCAGCGTCAGTAGAGCCCAAGCCAATTGAGTGGGGATTTCCTCTAGTTCATGACATGACGTATAATCCGGAAGAAGGTGAACCACAAAAACCTGTTACGGAGATGAGTGCATCTCCAGCTGATCTGTCGATGGCACAGATTTTGCTTTCGACGTTTGAAAACCGCTTCGTCATGTCAGTTTCAAATTGCCCGAATGGTGCAAAACGAATTGATACGAGCGTTACCGTCTCGTCCGATCTTCCTGTTCTGGAACAGGTAGAGAGATTCCGTGCCGCTACCCCTGCTGCGTCGAGCATACAGGTTGCCTGTGGCCTTGATCCCGTGGATCCATTCAACGGAAACTTCTTGCCGCTCTTTTCCGAGTTGATCGAGCGAAGCAAAGCTTACCAAGCTGCACGGACCGAATGGCTTCGGCAGCGTTCCGGTCGAAACTTCAAGAAAAGTAACCGCTGATGCCCAAACGCACCGACATCTCCTCCATCCTCGTCATCGGCGCCGGCCCGATCGTCATCGGGCAGGCGTGCGAGTTCGATTATTCGGGCACGCAGGCGATCAAGGCGCTCAGGGAAGAGGGCTATCGCATCGTGCTGGTCAATTCGAACCCGGCGACGATCATGACCGATCCCGAGCTGGCCGATGCGACCTATGTCGAGCCGATCACGCCGGAAGTCGTCGCCAGGATCATCGAGAAGGAGCGCCCGGATGCGGTGCTGCCGACGATGGGCGGGCAGACTGCGCTGAACACCGCGCTGGCGCTGTTCCGCGACGGCACGCTGGAGAAGTTCGGCGTGACGATGATCGGCGCCGATGCCGAAGCGATCGACAAGGCCGAGGACCGGCTGAAGTTCCGCGACGCGATGGACAAGATCGGGCTGGAGAGTGCGCGCAGCCATATCGCGCATACCGAGAAGGAAGCACTGGCGGGGCTGGAGAAGGTCGGGCTGCCCGCGATCATCCGGCCGAGCTTCACGCTGGGCGGGACCGGCGGCGGCATCGCGTACAACCGCGAGGAATTCGTCGAGATCGTCCGCAAGGGGCTGGACGCGTCGCCGACCACCGAGGTGCTGATCGAGGAATCGCTGCTCGGCTGGAAGGAATATGAGATGGAAGTTGTCCGCGACCGCGCGGACAATTGCATCATCATCTGCTCGATCGAGAACATCGACCCGATGGGCGTCCACACCGGCGACTCGATCACCGTCGCGCCGGCGTTGACGCTGACCGACAAGGAATATCAGATCATGCGCAACGCCAGCATCGCGGTGCTGCGCGAGATCGGCGTGGAGACGGGCGGTTCGAACGTCCAGTTCGCGGTCAATCCCAAGGACGGCCGCCTGATCGTCATCGAGATGAACCCGCGCGTGTCGCGGTCCTCGGCATTGGCGAGCAAGGCGACGGGCTTCCCGATCGCGAAGGTCGCGGCGAAGTTGGCGGTCGGCTACACGCTCGACGAGATCGAGAACGACATCACCGGCGCGACCCCGGCCAGCTTCGAGCCGACGATCGATTATGTCGTCACCAAGATCCCGCGCTTCGCCTTCGAGAAGTTCAAGGGTGCGGAGGCGGTGCTGGGCACTGCGATGAAGTCCGTCGGCGAAGTGATGGCGATCGGGCGCAACATCCACGAATCGATGCAGAAGGCGCTGCGCGGGCTGGAGACCGGACTGTCGGGCTTCAACCATGTCGACCGGCTGGTCGGCGCGCCGCGCGCCGAGATCGAGGCCGCGCTGGCGGTCGCCTCGCCGGACCGGCTGCTGGTCGCGGCGCAGGCGCTGCGCGAAGGCTTCACGGTCGCCGAGGTCCATGCGATCGCCAAATACGATCCGTGGTTCCTGGAGCGGATCGCGGAGATCGTCGCAGCCGAGAATGGCGTGATGAAGGACGGCCTGCCGATCGAGGCCGCGGGCATGCGCCGGTTGAAGGCGATGGGCTTCAGCGACAAACGGCTGGCGTGGCTGGCGCTGCAATCCGCCAATCTGCGCGGCATGTCGCGTGGCATCGCGCGTGGTTCGGGGCTGATCCACGAAGCGGTGAAGGCGATGACCGGCGGGGTGACCGAGGACGAGGTGCGCGAGCATCGCCTGAAGCTGGGCGTGCGCCCGGTGTTCAAGCGGATCGACACCTGCGCGGCCGAGTTCGACGCCAAGACGCCCTACATGTACTCGACGTACGAGGCGCCGACGTTCGGCGAGCCGGAGAACGAGGCGCAGCCGTCAAACCGGCGCAAGATCGTGATCCTGGGCGGCGGGCCGAACCGGATCGGGCAGGGGATCGAATTCGATTACTGTTGCTGTCACGCGTGCTTCGCACTGGCGGACGCGGGCTTCGAGACGATCATGGTCAATTGCAACCCGGAGACGGTGAGCACCGATTACGATACGTCGGACCGGCTGTATTTCGAACCGCTGACCGCAGAGGACGTGCTGGAGATCCTGCACGTCGAACAGCAGGCCGGCGAGCTGGTCGGGGTGATCGTGCAGTTCGGCGGGCAGACGCCGCTGAACCTGGCGCGCGCGCTTGAGAAGGCAGGCATCCCGATCCTGGGCACCAGCCCGGACGCGATCGACCTGGCGGAGGACCGCGAGCGCTTCGCGGCACTGGTCAACCGGCTCAAGCTGTTGCAGCCGTCGAACGGGATCGCGCGCAGCCGCGCGGAGGCGCTGAACGTCGCCAACCGCATCGGCTATCCGGTGCTGATGCGCCCCAGCTACGTGCTGGGCGGGCGCGCGATGGAGATCGTCGACAGCGATCTGCAGCTGGAGGATTATATCCAGACCGCGGTGCAGGTGTCCGGCGACGCACCGGTGCTGATCGACCAATATCTGCGCGACGCGATCGAGGTGGACGTCGACGCGATCTGCGACGGCGAGGACGTGGTGGTCGCGGGCGTGCTCCAGCACATCGAGGAGGCGGGAGTCCATTCGGGCGACAGCGCCTGTTCGATCCCGCCCTATTCGCTGTCGGCGGAGATCATCGCCGAGATCGAACGGCAGACCGAGGCGCTGGCGCACGGGCTGAGCGTGGTCGGGCTGATGAACATCCAGTTCGCGGTGAAGGACGGGCAGGTCTATCTGATCGAGGTGAACCCGCGCGCCAGCCGCACGGTGCCGTTCGTCGCCAAGGCGATCGGCGCGCCGATCGCCAAGATCGCCAGCCGCGTGATGGCGGGCGAGAAGCTGCGCGACCTGCCGAAGATCGACCGCGACATCGCCTATTTCGCGGTGAAGGAGGCGGTGTTCCCGTTCGCGCGCTTCCCCGGGATCGATCCGGTGTTGTCACCCGAGATGAAGAGCACCGGCGAAGTGATGGGGATCTCGACCGACTTCACCACCGCCTTCGCCAAGTCGCAGCTGGGCGCGGGTACGGTGCTGCCACGCAGTGGCGCGGTGTTCGTGAGCGTCAAGCAAAGCGACAAGGACGCGATCGTCCCCGCGGTGCGCGCGTTGGTCGAGGCCGGGTTCACGATCGTCGCGACGACCGGCACCGCCGATCACCTGTCGCGTGCCGGCCTGCCGGTCGAGACGGTGAACAAGGTGGCGCAGGGGCGGCCGCATATCGTCGACCGGATCAAGGACGGGGCGATCGCGCTGATCTTCAACACCACCGAGGGGTGGCAGAGCCTGAAGGACTCGCAGCCGATCCGCGCCTCGGCGGTGGGCGGCAAGGTGCCGTATTTCACCACCGCCTCGGCGGCGGTGCAGGCGGCGGAGGCGATTCGGGCCGCAGTGACGGGCGATACCGACCGCAACCTTGAAGTACGGCCGTTGCAATCCTATTATTCACAGCCGTACAATTGATCCCCGGACATTCGTGTTAATGGCAGGGGCGGCTTTCCCTACAGGGAGGAAAGTCGCCGGGGACGTGTTTTGACGAAGGACTAAGGCGATGGCGACCGTCGAGAAGATGCCGATGCTGCAGGAAGGCTATGAAAAGCTGACTGCGGACCTAAAGCGGCTAAAGACCGAGCGCCCGCTGATCGTCGACGCGATCGAGGAAGCGCGTGCGCACGGCGATCTTTCGGAAAACGCCGAATATCACGCCGCCAAGGAGCGGCAGGGGCAGGTCGAGGCGTCGATCGCCGACATCGAGGACAAGCTGAGCCGCGCGCAGATCATCGATCCGCGCGACCTGTCGGGCGACAAGGTGGTGTTCGGCGCGACCGTGACGCTGAAGGACGAGGACGACAAGCCGGTCCGCTACCAGATCGTCGGGCAGACCGAGGCGGACGCCAAGACCGGGCGGATCAGCTACAATTCGCCGATGGGCCGCGCCTTGATCGGGCGCAGCGTCGACGACGAGGTCGAGGTGTCGGTGCCGGCGGGTGACCGCTATTATCTCGTGTCGAAGATCGAGTTCATCTGAGATGCGGCTACCGGACGCGATCGCCGAGCGGATCGGCGATCGTGGTCTGGTGGCGATCGATGACGGGCAATCCGGCGCCGGCGTGTTTCGCGTCGGCGACGATGGTCCTGCGTACTTCCTGAAAGTCGGCGCGGGCGCCGCCGCCGCACTGGTCGTCGACGAAGCCGCGCGGCTGGCGTGGCTGGCTGAGCGTTTTCCTGCCCCACGGATCATTGCCGATACGGTGCAGGACGGCACGGCGTGGCTGGTGACGACCGCGCTGCCGGGCATGACCGCCGGGGCTTATATCAAGGCGGATCGGCGCCGGTCGATCGCGGTCGCGCAGACGCTCGCGGCGTTTCTGCGCCGGCTCCATGCATTGCCGGTCGAAGACTGCCCGTTCGACTCGAGTGTCGGAGCGTGGCTGCCGGTCGTCCGGCGGCTGGTCGCCGAGGGCCAGATCGACGTCGCGGACTTCGATGCCGAGCATGGCGGGTGGAGCGCCGCGCGGGTGCTCGCCAAGGTCGAGGCGCTGGCGGAGCATGCGCGCGGGCAGGCCGTAGTGCACGGCGACTTCTCGCTCGGCAACGTCATTCTGGGCGAGGACGGTGCGGTGGTCGGCTGCGTCGATGTGGGCCGGCTGGGGGTGGGTGACCCGTATCGCGATATCTTCATCGGTTGGCGCGATCTGGGTGGCTTTGGCGCGGAGCCGCAGCGTGCGTTCCTCGACGCGCTCGGGATCGTGGAACTGGAGGCCGATCGGCGCGAGTTGCACCGGGCGCTCGACGAACTTTTCTAGGCCGAGCGACATTCAGCCTGCTTCGCTGCATGCGCCGTCATTGCGAGGGGTGCGAAGCAATCCCTGGCGTCGCGCGAAACGCTGGATTGCTTCGCTACGCTCGCAGTGACGAGTGGCGGGGAGCGGATCTGGTTGAGCGCGGAAGCGCGGTTTGCTCGTACAGTTCAGTAATGTCCGGGGGCGAGCGGTCCTGCACCCGTGAAGCGCTTGCGCTGCATGTCGACCGGCGCAGGCGCGGTCCCCCCGGTTCGGCCGTTACGGTGACAAATGGCTGATGCGCCGGATTCGGGGCGTGGGTCGGCGGGGCGAGCGACCGTAAGGGGAGCGCGTGGCGGCTAACGAGGCGGTAGTCGCGAGCCGCATGAGGGAGGCAGGCCGTCTCGACGCGACACGAGGTCGCTCGCGACGGCGTGGTGCCCTTGGCGCTTGCACTACGGGCTCAGGAATGGAGTTGCCGGACCGACGCGACGCTTCGCCCGGCTTGTCTGAGACGTTCGGCGACCGACGACTTTCTATCGCTGCCTGGAGCTTCGCTGACGAGGCATAACGCAATTGCGGATCAAAGCCGGAGAAGACGGACCGGCTTTGATCCGCAGCGCTTATGCCGTGGGCTTGGCGAGCAGCTCGGGCTCGAGCAGCCGGTGCAGGTGCACCACCACGTACTTCATCTCGGCATCGTCGACCGTGCGCTGCGCGGCGGCGCGCCACGCTTTTTCGGCGCTGGCGTAATCGGGAAAGACGCCGACGATGTCGATCGACGACAGGTCAGCGAAGTCGAGGGTGCGCGGGTCGCTGACGCGGCCGCCGAATACCAGGTGAAGCTTGCTCATGCACGCGCTCCCGAAAGGAGGTTGGACCGTACCGGCGCACCACGATGGCCGCGTCACCGCCCGCTTCGAAAAAGCCGACGGTCGCGGGTGCGATCCGTCGGCTCTCCCACCCGGTACGGGTCGGCGCCGCTTCGCGGCTGCCGGCATGTCCGTTCCCTTAGCGCGGTGTGCCCGCGCTTTGAAGGGGTCAGGACGTGCTCTTGACCTGTTCCTTGCCCGCCTGTGCCGCCGCCGAGCCGGCCGTGCTCGCCGCCTTCAGCACGCCCTGGAACAGCGACTTGGCCTGTCCCTTGGCGGCGTTGGGGGTAAGGCCCAGCTCGTCGAGCTCGGCGCGACCGGCATCCTTTGCCGCGGCGAGCGCGGCGGTGGCGGCGGCGTTGATCTTGCGCCCGACTCCGCCGAGCAGCGCCCTCTCACGCTCACTGCGCGGCAGCAGCGCCGCGACGATGAGCCCGAGCACGAGCCCGCCGACGACGACGCCGAGCGGGTTGGTCTCGATCGTCTCGGCCGTGGCATGCGCAGCGTCGCTGGCACGATGGCGCGCGCTGTCGAACGCATGGTGTGCGGCGTCGCGGGCCTGATCGACGCCGTCGCGCAGGCGGCCGTGCTGCTCGTCCGCGCCGTTATGGTCCTTCTTCGGGTCGGTCATGATGCAATCCTTTCGGCCGGTTTAGCGGAATCCTGGGGGATGGGCACGGTGTCGTGCCGCTTCTTCTTGAAAACGCCTGCGATCCGCTTGCGTGCGAACAGCGCGACCAGCAGCGTCGCCGCGCCCGCGAGTGCGCCCGGGTTACGGCGCGCGGCCTCCGCGCCGGCGCGTGCGACGCGTTCACCGCCGTCGGTGACCTCGGCCAACGCGACGCGCGCAAGGCGGCGCGGCTCCAGCTCGGCCTGCAAGCGCTCGACGGTGCCGTCGAGCCGGCGGCGCGCCTCGGCGGCACGGGCCTCGGCCAGGGTGACGTCGGTCGCGGTCATTCGGTCGCTCCCTGCGACAGCGCCGATTTGCCCGACAGCGCGAGCAACCCGGCGATCACAAGCACCACCCCGACGACCGCCAGCGTCGCCCAGCCGGGGCCGATCAGCGTCGCCAGCGCCATGATCGCGCCGACAAGCAGCGCTATCAGCGCGGCGAGCGCCAGCACACCGGCGATCGCGAACCGGATCGCCGCCGACTTGTAACGCGTGACCGCAAATCCCGCCTTGGCGCGGGCCAGCGCGATCTCCGCCTTCGCCACGTCGCGGGCGTCGGTCGCCAGCTGCGTGACGAGGTGCGGGATGCTATCGGGCAGCACGCGGTCGCGGACGTCCATCGGATCAGACGTCGCGCTGGTCGAGGCCGGCGCCGATCAGCCGCGCAGCGACGAAGCCGAGCCCGGCCGCCACGCCGACGGCGATCGCCGGGCTCTTGCGGACCAGTTCGCGCGCATCGGCGACCAGATCGTCGATGCTCTTGTCCTCGATCGCGCTGGAGAAGCCCTGCACGCGATCAGCGGCGGAGCGAGCGTATTGCCCGTATTGCTCCCCGAGTTTCTCGTCGACCTGTCCGGCGGCATCGGTGAGCAGCTGCGACAGCTGCGTCAGCGCGTCGGCGGCCCTGGCCTTGCCCTCGTCGGCATAATTGCGCGCCTTGTCGGCGGCCTGCTCGCGACCTTTCGACACCTGATCGAGCACCGACTGCTTGGCGTCGGCCAGCGTGCCCGCGCTGGTCGCTTCCGTCGCATTGCTTTCGGGAGTGAAATCGACACCGGCATCCTTGAGAGGGGCGGCGGGGGTGAAGGCGGCATCCGCGGGCGGCGGCGTGACGTCCGCGGCGCTGCTATGCTGGAACGTGTCGCGATCCTGCTCGTCGGCCATGATTCTATCCTTCCGTGGTCGAGGTCAAACAACCCGGTGCCCGCACTCGTGGTTCCATCGCGTTGCAGCATCATCGGCTGCGCGCTAGGAGGCGCGTGACCGTCGCTTCGGCGACAAGCTAGGAGGATCGTTTCGTGACCGCAATCATCGACCTGCACGGACGCCAGATCATCGACAGCCGCGGCAACCCGACCGTGGAGGTCGACGTGCTGCTCGACGACGGCAGCTTCGGTCGGGCGGCGGTGCCGTCGGGCGCGTCCACCGGCGCGCACGAAGCGGTCGAGCGTCGCGACGGCGACAAGGCGCGCTGGGGCGGCAAGGGCGTCGACGACGCACTCGACGCGGTCAACGACGAGATCGCCGATGCGATCATCGGGCTCGACGCCGAGGACCAGCTGGAAATCGATCAGGTGATGATCGAGCTGGACGGCACCGAGAACAAGAGCCGGCTGGGCGCGAACGCGATCCTGGGCGTCAGCCTGGCGGTAGCGAAGGCGGCGGCGGAAGCGCGCGGCCTGCCGTTGTACCGTTATGTCGGCGGCATCGCGGCGCACGTGCTGCCGGTGCCGATGATGAACATCATCAACGGCGGCGAACATGCCGACAACCCGATCGACTTCCAGGAATTCATGGTGGTGCCGGTCGGCGCCGAATCGCTGTCGGAAGCGGTGCGGTGCGGCTCGGAGATTTTCCACACCCTGAAGAAGGGGTTGAGCGAGAAGGGGTTGGCGACCGC
Organism: Sphingomonas phyllosphaerae 5.2; assembly: GCF_000419605.1. Taxonomy (NCBI): domain Bacteria; kingdom Pseudomonadati; phylum Pseudomonadota; class Alphaproteobacteria; order Sphingomonadales; family Sphingomonadaceae; genus Sphingomonas; species Sphingomonas phyllosphaerae. Next base: position 1,404,294 of record NZ_ATTI01000001.1, read on the forward strand.
GGTCGGTGACGAGGGCGGCTTCGCGCCGAACCTGGCGAGCACCACCGATGCGCTCGATTTCATCATGACCTCGATCGAGCGCGCCGGCTACAAGCCCGGCGAGGACGTGATGCTGGCGCTGGACTGCGCCGCGACCGAGTTCTTCAAGGACGGCAAGTACGTCATTTCGGGCGAGAACCTGACGCTGGAGCCGGGCGCGATGGCGGATTATCTCGCGGATCTGGCCGCGCGCTACCCGATCTTCTCGATCGAGGACGGGATGGCCGAGGACGATTTCGAGGGCTGGAAAGCGCTGACCGACGCGATCGGCAAGAAAGTGCAGCTGGTCGGCGACGACCTGTTCGTCACCAATCCGAAGCGGCTGCGCGACGGCATCGGGCAGGGCCTCGCCAATTCGCTGCTGGTGAAGGTCAACCAGATCGGCACGCTTTCCGAGACGCTGGAGGCGATCCGTATTGCCGAGCGCGCCGGCTACACGGCGGTGATGTCGCACCGCTCGGGCGAGACGGAGGATTCGACGATCGCCGACCTGGCGGTCGCCACCAACTGCGGTCAGATCAAGACCGGCAGCCTCGCGCGGTCGGACCGGCTCGCCAAGTACAACCAGTTGATCCGGATCGAGGAGGAATTGGGCGACATGGGACGCTATGCGGGCCGCGACGTGTTGCGAATGCGCTGATTACGCTTGCCAAGGGCATGGCGACTCGCGAGAATCGCGTCGTCATGCCCCGCACGCCCAATCGCCTCACCCTGACGCTGCGCCGCGCCGCCTTCCCCGCATTGTCGGTGGCGGTGATGGCGTTTTTCGGCGCCTATGCGGTGCTCGGGCCGAACGGCCTGATCGCGCTGGGCGATTACAAGCGCCAGCTGGTCGCGCGCGAGCGCCATTACACGACGCTGGACCAGCGCCGCGCGATGCTCCAGAACCGCGTGACGCTGCTCGATCCACGACACGCGAATCCCGATATGGTGGACGAGCTGGTGCGCAAGGAACTGAACGTCGCGCACCCCGACGAGGTCATCGTTCCGCTCAAGTGAGCCGGGCGGTGACGCGAGCGCGTCGTCCCGGCACTGAGCCGCGCCCACGCCGGCAGGCGCGGGACCCCGGGTCTCGCCGGGATCCCCTCGCATCGGTCGCCTACCGGCCCAGGAACGTGAGCAGGTCTTCGGTCAGGCGGTCGCTCTCGGTGGCGAACAGGCCGTGCGGCGCGCCATCATATTCGACCAGTTGCGCATTCGCGATTCCAGCGGCGGCGGCGCGACCGCTGGTGTCGATCGGCACCGTCTTGTCGGCGGTGCCGTGCAGGACCAGCGTCGGCACGCGAAATGCCGGCAGGTCGGGGCGGAAATCGGTGTGGCCAAAGCTTTCGGCGCATTTCAGCGTCGGTTGCAGACCGGCCTGCATCGCCAGCCGCCACGCCCAGTCGAGCGTCGCTTCGCTGACCGGGCTGGTGACGTAGCCCACCCCGAAAAAGTCCTTGAAGAAGGTGCGGAAGAAGTTCGGGCGGTCGTCGAGGATTCCGGCGGCGATCTGGGCGAGCGTTTCCGCGGGTACGCCGTGCGGATTGTCGTCGGTCCTGAGCATATAGGGCACGACCGAGCCGATCAGTGCGGCGGAGATCACGCCCTTGCCCTCGTAGCGGCTCTGGTAGCGCGCGACTTCGCCCCCGCCCATCGAGAAGCCGACCAGGGTCACGTCCTCGGTAGCACCGGCGGCTTCCATGACGTCGTGCAGGTCGTCGGTGAGCGTGTCATAATCGTAGCCAGTCCACGGCTGGCTGGACCGGCCGAAGCCGCGACGATCATAGGCGATGGCGCGGAAGCCCGCGTCGGCAAGCGCCTTCATCTGCGGATCCCAGCTGTCGGACGACAGCGGCCAGCCGTGGATCAGCACGACGGGGCGGCCCTGGCCCCAGTCCTTCACGTAGATGTCGGTCCCGTCGCGCGTTTTTACGTACGGCATGTGGCTCTCCTTGGCAGAGCAGCCGTAACGGGTGGTCCCGGGCGGCGTTCCTTTGCCTGGCCGATCCGGGTCCGTCGCCCCGGTCACCGCAGGGGTCGCGATATGGGCGAGCGCGGCAGCCAGCGCGGTCTCCGGACACATCTTACCACCGTCATCGCGCTTCGGCGCCTGCTACGCGGCGGGGTGATCCGGGTCGCCGCCGCGTTGCTCGTCGGTCACGATTCGAGAGCATCGCGCCCTCCTCGCGCTTCGCGGTGGAGCGAAATCCCCTTCGTGCCGATGGCACAACATGATCGGAAGGCGCTCTAGCGTCCCGCTTCGGCGAGGAACGCCTCGACCTCGGCCAGCGCCACCGTCTTGTCCAGGTAGGTCTGGCCGATCCCGTGCGAGAGCAGGAAGGGCAGGGTGCCGGCCGACATCTTCTTGTCGTGGCGCATGTGATCGACCAGGCGTGCGGCGGGCGCGACGATGCCGGAAGCGGTGAGCCCGTCGGGCAGGTCGCTGTCGCGCCAGTGCGCCGCGACACGCGCGGCGTCTTCGGTCGCGCAGCGTCCGGTGACCGCCGAGAAGGCGAAGGCGAGGCCGCAGCCGGCGGCGACCGCCTCACCGTGCAGCAGCCGGTCCGAGAAACCCGCCTCGGCCTCCAGCGCGTGGCCGAAGGTGTGACCGAGGTTGAGGAGGGCGCGGCGGCCGGTCGTCTCGAACTCGTCCTCGCCGACGATCCGCGCCTTCGCGGCGACGGCGTGCGCGATGGCGTGCGTCCGCGCATCGGCATCGCCGGCGAGCAGCCGCGCGCCGTTCGTCTCGCACCAGGCGAAGAAATCCGGATCGTCGATCAGCCCGTATTTGACGACCTCGGCATAACCGGCACGCACCTGTCGCGCGGGCAAGGTGTCGAGCACGTCGGGGTCGATCAGCACCGCCTTCGGTTGATGGAAGGCGCCGATCAGGTTCTTGCCGGCGCGCGCGTTGATTCCGGTCTTGCCGCCTACCGACGAATCGACCTGCGCGAGCAGCGTCGTCGGGATCTGCACGAAACCGCAGCCCCGCTTCAGGATCGACGTCGCGAAACCGACGAGATCGCCGATCACCCCGCCGCCGAGCGCCACGACGTGATCGCCGCGTTCGACCCCGAGCGCGAGCAGTTCGTCGGTCAGCCGCTCGAGCGTGGTCCAGCTTTTCGACCCCTCGCCGGCGGGCAGCACGATCTCGGCATGACCGATCCCGGCGGCGTCGAGCGACGCGGTAAGCGTGGCGAGGTGGCCGACGACGTTGGCGTCGGCGACGATCACCACCGGTCGCACGCCGACGATCGGGGCCAGCGCCTCGCCCGCCCGCGCAAGCAGCCCGGATTCGATCCGCACGTCGTAGCTGCGGTCACCGAGCGCCACCGTCACCGTCGTCATTTTCTCAGGGCCTCCATGATCGTGCGCACCGTCACGTCGTGCGGCGCGTTCGCGCTGGGAATGCGCAGGTGCGCCATCGCGTAGAGCGGGTTGCGGACCGCGGCGAGTTCCCGCAGCACGGCGGCGGGATCCTTGCCGCGCAGCAGCGGGCGGGTGTCGCGGCGGCGGACGCGCTCGGCCAGCACCTCCACCGGCGCGTCGAGCCACACCGCGAGCGCATCGGACAGGATCAGCGCGCGGGTGTCGTCGTTGACGAAGGCGCCGCCGCCGGTGGCGATGACCTTCGGACGGCCGTCGATCAGCCGCTGGATCACGCGACGCTCACCGTCGCGAAAATACTCCTCGCCGAACTGGGCGAAAATGTCGGCGATCGACATGCCGGCCGCCGCCTCGATCTCGGTATCGGCATCCACGAACGGCAGCGCCAGCCGCACCGCCAGCCGCCGTCCGACCGTCGACTTGCCCGCGCCCATCAACCCGACGAGCACGATCGGCCGGCCGTTCCAGCGGAACGGACGGCGCGCGGGCCGACGGGACGGAACGGGCGGGCTTTGCAACATCGTCACCGTGGCTATACAGCGCGTTCCGTCCCCGGCAACAGCACGCACGCGCATGGCCGGGACAGGGTGAAGGGCGCGTGTGCAGGTTGGGAATTCCATGACTCGGTTGATTGTCTCCGTCGTGGTGCTGCTGGTGATCGTGCTGGGTGCGCTGTTCTTTTTCGCGGGCCGTGCGACCGAGCAGCCCGTCACCCGCGTCGAGAAGGCGGTCGAGCTTGGCAATCTCGCCGGCTAAACGCGCCGCGCTGGCCGGCGCTGCGGCGTTCGGCCTCGCCGCCGCCGCGGTCGCGCAACAGCGGCCCGAATCGCTGTTGCCGCCCGGCTTCGGCGATAGCGGCGCCGCGCCGTCGACGCCGGCGCCCACGCCGGCTCCTGCGGCAAACGCGCCCGCGACGGCCCCGCGCGTGCAGACGACGACGGCGGACGGTGCGCTGCCGCCGCTTCCGCCGCTGCCGTTTCCGACCCCGACTGCCAGCCCGACGCCGGCACCCACACCGCGTTACGTGTTGCCGGCGTTCGCGCGGCGCTCGCTCGATGCGGTCGGGGCGGACGAAAGCTTCGCGCGGGACGCGTTCGGGCGCGCCGACGGACGCTATGTCGAGCGGCTGATGCGCTACCTCTCGGCGCCGCTGCCGTCGCGGTGGCTGTCGATCGCGCTGCGCCGATTGCTGGTCGCGCAGGTCGATACGCCGGCGCGCGTCAACGGCGCGGATTTCGCGGCCGAGCGCGCGTGGCTGTTGCTGCGCATGGGCGAGTCGGTGTCGGCGCGGGCCGTGGCGCAGGCGGTCGATAGCGACCGTGTCACGCCGAAGCTGCGCGATGTGTGGATGCAGGCGGCACTGGCCACCGCCGATCCGGGTGGATTGTGCCCGCTGGCAGCGAGCGCGGGTGAAGGAGAGCGCGGCTGGATCGTCGCGCGCGCGATGTGCGCGGGGCTGACCGGCGCCGCGCGAACCCAGCCGCTGGTCACCGACATTCGCCGTCGCCGCATCGCGAGCGGCATCGACCTGCAACTGGCGCAGAAGGTAATGGGCGCCGGGCTGAACAGCCGACAGGCGGTGACGATCGAATGGGCGCCGGTGGTGCAGTTGACCGCCTGGCGGTTCGGCCTCGCGACCGCGACCGGTGTGGTTGTGCCCGACGAACTCTACGCGACCGTCGGGCCGCAGGTGCGCGGTTGGCAGGCGCTGGCGCCGGCGATCCCGCTGGCCGAGCGCGTGGCGGTGTCCGATCAGGCGGCGGCGATGGGCGTGTTGTCGAGCGCGGCGATGGTGGATCTGTACGCCGCACTCGGCGACGGGGGCGACGCACCGGCCGCATTGGCCAATGTCGCGGCGACCTTACGCGACGCCTATGTCGGCAACGACCGCGCGACGCGGATCGCGGCGATGGCGAAATTGTGGGACGCCGCGGAGACGCCGAACGCGCGCTACGCGCGGCTGGTGCTGACCGCGCGTGCCGCGGCGCGGCTGCCGGCGTCGTCGGGCGAGGCGGAGGCGGACCGCTTGATCGCGTCGATGCTGACCGCCGGACTCGATCGCAGCGCACAGCGCTGGCAGGGCGCGGTGCCGGTCGGCGGGGACGGCTGGGCGATGCTGGTGCTCGCCGATCCCGACGCGATCGCGCAACTGCCCGCCTCGTCGGTCACCGACTATGCGCCGAAGGGCGGGCTGGCCGAACGCAAGCGGCAGTTGTTCTTCGCCGGGATGGCGGGGCTGGGCCGCCTGCCGGATCGGGCGGTGACCGACCTGGCCGAGCGACTGGCGGTGCCGGTAACCGCGCAGAACGCCTGGACGCGCGCGATCGACCAGGCCGCGGCGGACGGGCAGCCGGGCACCGTGTTGCTGCTCGCCGCGGTGGGGATGCAGGCGAGCGGCTGGGCGCATGTACCGCCCGCCGCGCTGTTCCACATCGTGGCGGCGCTGCGCGCGGTCGGGCTGGACGGCGAGGCACGGATGATCGCGGCGGAGGCGATCGCGCGGCTGTGAGCGACGCCACCGCGATCGAGCGTTTTCTGGAGATGATGGCGGCACAGGCGGGCGCGGCGGCGAACACGCTGGCCGCGTACCGCCGCGACCTGATGCTGGCATCGGCGGCGCTGGACGGCGGGCTGGCAACGGCGGACTGCGCGGCGCTGGAGCGGCTGGCGGACGGCTGGGGCGAATTGTCGAAGGCGACGGTGGCGAGGAAGGCGGCGGCGCTTCGTCGGTTCTTCGGCTATCTCGTCGACGACGGCGACCGTCGCGACGATCCGTCGCCCGCGCTGCCGCGACCGGGTATGAAGCGTAGCCTGCCGCGCACGCTGGACCACGGCGACGTCGAGCGGCTGTTCGCGGCGATCGCTGCGCGGCTGGCGCGCGAACCGGTGATCGCGACGGACTTGCGGCTGTCGGCGTTGTTCGAGCTGCTCTACGGATCGGGGCTGCGCGCGACCGAGCTGGTGTCTTTGCCGCGCGGGTCGATCCATCCCGATCGGCCGTTCCTGATCCTCAAGGGCAAGGGCGGGCGCGAGCGGCTCGTGCCGATCTCCGACCGCGCACGCGCCGCCGTGGCGGCATGGCGCGCGCATGTCGCCACCGATCGGGCGTACCTCTTCCCGTCGGGCGCTACGCATATCTCGCGCGTGCGGCTGTTCCAGCTGGTGCGCACGTTGGCCGCCGAGGCGGGGATCGCGCCGGAGCGGATCAGTCCGCACGTGTTGCGCCATGCCTTCGCGACGCACCTGCTGGAAGGCGGGGCGGACCTGCGCGCGCTCCAGACGATGCTGGGGCATGCCGATATCGCGACGACCGAGATCTACACCCATGTCGACAGTCGCCGGCTGGTCGAGCTGGTCAACGAGCGCCACCCGCTCGTTGACGCGTTGCGAAACCGCGCCTAGCTGCGCCCGATGCGAATTTTCCTCGACTTCGAGAAACCCATCGCCGAACTGCAGGCGCGGATCGACGAATTGCGCGAAACCGGTGCCGAGGGCACGGTCGACATTTCCGCCGAGATCGCCAAGTTGCAGGCGAAGTCGGACAAGCTGCTGAAAGACACGTTCGGCAAGCTATCCCCCTGGCAGAAGACGCAGGTCGCGCGTCATCCGGAGCGGCCGCACTTCAAGCATTACGTCGCCGGGCTGTTCGACGAGTTCGTGCCGCTGGCGGGCGACCGCGCCTTCGGCGACGACCAGGCGATTCTGGGCGGCTTCGCGACGTTCCGCGGGCAGCGCGTGATGGTGCTGGGCCACGAGAAGGGCGACGATACCGCCAGTCGGCTGCGGCACAATTTCGGGATGGGCAAGCCGGAGGGGTATCGCAAGGCGATCCGGCTGCTGGAACTCGCCGATCGGTTCGGCTTGCCGGTCGTGACGCTGGTCGACACGTCCGGCGCATTTCCGGGCATCCAGGCCGAGGAGCGCGGGCAAGCGGAGGCGATCGCGCGTTCCACCGAGGCGTGCCTCGCGCTTGGCGTTCCGCTGGTGTCGGTGGTGGTGGGCGAGGGCGGTTCGGGTGGCGCGATCGCGCTGGCCAGCGGCAACCGCGTGCTGATGTTCGAGCATGCGGTCTATTCGGTGATTTCGCCGGAGGGTTGCGCCTCGATCCTGTGGCGGACCGCCGACAAGGCGCCCGACGCCGCCGAGGCGATGAAGGTGACCGCGCAGGACCTGAAGGGGCTTGGCGTGATCGACGCGATCGTGCCCGAGCCGCTGGGCGGCGCGCACCGCGACCATGATGGCGCGATCCGCGCGCTGGGCGACTGCATCGAGCGGATGCTGCGCGACCTTGCACCGCTGACGCCCGACGCGTTGCGGCATGACCGCCGCACGAAGTTCCTGAAGATGGGTCGCGTCGCCTGACACAGAAAGGGCGGCGGAACCTGAGTTCCGCCGCCCTTTTCGGCATATGTGCGGCAACTCTTACGAGTTGCTTGCCATCTTGCTCGACACGTTGCCGAAGGTGTTGCTGAGCTGGGTGCCCAAGCCCTTCATCGCTGCGATCGCAGCAACGGCGATCAGCGCAGCGATCAGGCCGTACTCGATCGCGGTCGCACCCTTGCTGTTCTTCAGGAACGAACGAATCTTCTGCATGTCGATTCTCCAGTTAATACTTGAAATCTTCGGTACCCGCCGACGTCCTGTTCACAGGGCCATCGATGACTGTTCTAAGATCGCAGGGTTGATAAACATTTAAGCCAGTCACGGGATTTCGTCGTTCGATCAGCGAGTAGTGACCAGATAGCTGTTGATCCTGTCGAACGTCGTTGCGATCGTCGTGCCGACCTGGGTGAGACTGGCGGAAATGCCGAGTGCGATCACCGCCAGGATCAGACCATATTCGATCGCAGTCGCACCGCGCGTCTGCCGCAGCAGCGAGCGGATGATGCCGAGTGGCGAGCGTGCGATGGACAGGCGTGACATGGCTGGCAGGATAAAGCCTAACGGTTAAGGAAGGATCGACCCCGATGCTGGTAGTCGCCGCAGCGCTGATCGACGGACACGGCCGCTGCCTGATGCAGCAACGCCCGCACGGCAAGCGGCACGGCGGGCTGTGGGAGTTTCCCGGCGGCAAGGTCGAGCCGGGCGAACACCCGGCCGACGCGCTGGTGCGCGAACTGGCCGAGGAACTGGCGATCGAGGTGGCGGTCGCCGCGCTGGAGCCGGTGGGGTTCGCGACCGACATGCCGGTGACGATGCTGCTGTACCGCTGCACCGCGTGGCACGGTGCGCCGCTGGCACTTGCGGCGGAGGCGCTGCGCTGGGACGTGCCCGAAGCGCTCGCGGCGCTGCCGATGCCGCCGGTCGACGTACCGCTGCTCGCCGCGCTTGCCCGGTCGTTGCGGGGCGGCTAGGCGTAGGCCCGCGATCAGGCGAGGGAATCCGGTAGGCGACGATCCGGAGCTGCCCCCGCAACTGTGACCGGCGAGCCTCTCGCCCCCTTGCGTGCCACTGGATCCGCCGCGATCCGGGAAGGCCGGGCGGCAGGCGACGACCCGGGAGCCAGGAAACCTGCCCGGTCGCGGTTGTCCTTCGCGCGGACGGGGTGTGCCGGGCGATCGGGGAAATTTTCCCGCGCGACGACGGACGAGTCGGGTCGGCGTGGGAGTTTCGTGGTTGCGAAGGATCGGGATAGCGGCGCGTGGGGCGTTGATGGCGACGGCACCGTTGCTGCTGGGGGCGGCGACGCCTCGTTATCCGCGCATCGTGTCGATCAATCCGTGCCTCGACGCGATCCTGATGCAGGTAGCCGACGCCCGGCAGATCGCGGCGATCAGCATTTACTCGCAGGATCCGCGCGCGACCTCCATTCCACTGGCACAGGCGCGCCGCTTCGCAGCGACGTCTGGCACTGCCGAAGAGGTGGTGGCGCTCCGCCCCGATCTGGTCGTGGCGGGCGGGCATGTCGCGCCCGCGACGGTGGCGGCGCTCGCGCGGCTGCACGTCCATCTCGTGCAATATCCTGTCCCGGCGGACGTTGAGGAGAGCGCGGCGCAGGTTCGCGCGGTCGCGGCGGCGATCGGGCACCCGGATCGGGGCGTGGCCTTGTCGGCACTGATCCTGGCGTCGTCCCGACCGGTGTCGGGAAGGAACATCCCGGCGCTGATCTGGGGTGCGGGCGGGCTGGTGCCCGGCGCCGGCACCTTGCCTGACGACCTGCTGCGCCGTGCCGGGTTCTCCAACGCCAGCAGCGCCTACGGGCTGCAACGCTGGGACATCCTGCCGCTCGAATATCTCGTGGCACGGCCGCCGCGCGTGTTGCTGTCGGTCGCCGCGGCGGAGGGTGGCGGCGAGCGTGCCGAGCGGCACCCGGCGCTCGCACGATTGGGAAAGCGGATCGCGATCGCGCCGTTCGCGGCGCGGCTCATGAACTGCGGTGGACCGTCGATCATCGCGGCGATGGCGCGGCTGCGTACCGTCCGTGCGGAGCTGGTGCGATGACGCGGCTGTCGTGGTGGCTGCTGGCCGGCGTACTGCTCGCGGCGGCGCTGTCGCTGGCGGCCGGCAAGGTGTGGGTGCCGCTGGACGCGTGGACTGCCGCCGACCCGCGCTCGATCATCATCGTCGAGCTTCGCCTGCCGCGTACGATTCTGGCGCTGGCGGTCGGCGCCGGGCTGGGCGTGTCGGGCGCCGCGATGCAGGGTTATCTGCGCAACCCGCTCGCCGACCCCGGGCTGTTCGGCGTATCGTCGGGCGCGGCGTTCGGCGCGGTGTGCGCGCTCTATTTCGGCTATGCCGTGCAGGCATGGCTGCTGCCGGGCTTCGCGCTGGCGGGCGCGGCGGCTACGATGGCGGCATTGGCGTTGATCGCCGGGCGCTCGGGCAGCCTGATCCTGTTCACGCTTGCCGGGATGATCCTGACCAGCATCACCGGATCGCTGACCGCGCTGGCGATCAGCCTGGCGCCGACGCCGTTCGTCGCCTCCGAGATCGTGACGTGGCTGATGGGCGCGCTGACCGACCGCAGCTGGGACGACGTGCGGGTCGCCGTTCCGTTGATCGCGGCCGGCATTGCGCTACTTGCGCGGACCGGCCGGTCGCTCGACGCGCTGACGCTGGGCGAGCAGGCGGCACGATCGATGGGGGTCGATCCGCGACGGTTGCAATTGGCGGTGATCGCCGGGATCGCGCTGGCCGTCGGTGCATCGGTGGCGGCGGCGGGGATCATCGGCTTCGTCGGCCTGATCGTGCCGCATCTCGTGCGGCCGTTTGCGGGGCATCGGCCGTCGGCGACGTTGCTGCCGTCCGCGCTGGGCGGGGCGTTGCTGCTGACGGTTGCCGATTGCGTGGTGCGGCTGGCGCCGACGGTCAGCGAGCTGCGACTCGGCATCGCGATGTCGATGCTGGGCGGGCCGTTCTTCTTCTACCTGCTGGTGTCGATGCGGCGGCGGCTGGCATGACCGTCCTGGCGGCACAGCGACTGTCGTTGACGTTGGGCGGCAAGCCCGTCCTGCATGCGGTGGAGGCCGCGTTTGCCGCGGGTCGCGTCACCGCGCTGCTCGGCCCCAATGGTGCGGGCAAAAGCAGCCTGCTGGCGTGCCTGGCCGGATTGCAGCATCCCGTTGCGGGGCGCGCGATGCTCGGCGAGGGCGACGTGCGCGCGCTGCCGGCGCAGCAGCGGGCGCGGCGGATCGGCTTCCTGCCGCAAGCGGCCGACGTGCACTGGAATATCGATGTGGCGACGCTGGTCGGGCTGGGTCGGCTGCCGTGGCGCGGGCGGTGGGGCGAGACCGACGAGGATCGTGCTGCGGTGACACAGGCGTTGGCGGCGACCGGCATGGCCGGATTCGCGCGGCGTGGGGTCGAGCATCTGTCTGGCGGCGAGCGCGCGCGGGCGCTGCTGGCGCGCGTGTTGGCGGGTCGACCGGAGTGGTTGCTGGCGGACGAACCGCTCGCCAGCCTGGACCCCGCACACCAGCTGGAGGTGGGCGCGCAACTGCGCGCGGTGGCGGCGGCGGGCAGCGGCGTGGTGCTGGTCGTCCACGATCTGAACCTGGCGGCCCGGCTTGCCGACGACGTGGTGCTGCTGCGTGACGGCGGCGTGATCGCGGCTGGCCCGGCGGAGACGACGCTGACGGCGACGCTGGTCGGGGAGACCTACGGCCTGACGGTGGAGACGGGGATCACCGCAAGCGGGCAGCGCTACATCGTGCCGGTCGCGACGATGTCATAGCGGCAGCCGACCGGCCAGCCCGACAGCACGGCCCGACAGCACGGCCCGACAGCACGGCATTGTCATCGCGTGGGCGGGGTGGGATAGCGCGCCTTGTCCCGCGCGTCGGCCGGACAGGGAAGGAAGTGCCTGATGGCCGCGTCGGTCGCCTATCTCATCAACCAATATCCCAAGGTCAGCCACAGCTTCATCCGGACCGAGATCCGCGCGCTGGAGGAGCAGGGGGTGACGGTCGAGCGGTTCGCGGTGCGCGGCTGGGACGCGGAGATCGTCGATCCACTGGACCGCGAGGAGCGCGAGCGGACGCGCTACCTGCTGCGTGACGGCGCGATGCCGCTGGCGGGTGCCACGCTGGGGGCGCTGCTGCGGCGGCCGGGACGCTTCCTGTCGACATTGGCCGCGGCGTGGCGATTGTCGCGCGGGGCCGAGCGCGGATTTCTCTACCACCTGATCTATCTGGCGGAGGCGTGCCTGATGCTGCGGTGGCTGACGCGCAGCGGTGCGGCGACGCACGTCCACGCGCATTTCGGCAGCAATGCCGTACTGGTCGCGCTGTTCGTGCGGATGCTCGGCGGCCCACCGTACAGCTTCACCGTTCATGGACCGGAGGAATTCGACAAGCCGTTGCAATGGAAGCTGACGGAGAAGATCGCGCGCGCGGCGTTCGTGGTCGCGATCACCAGCTTCTGCCGCAGCCAGCTGTTTCGCTGGGCAGATGCCGGCGATTGGGGGAAGATCGCGATCGTCCATTGCGCGATCGACCCGCGCTTCGTGGCGGCGCGCACCACGCCCGCACCCGCGAACGACACGCTGGTCTGCGTCGGGCGGCTGTGCGAGCAGAAGGGGCAGTTGCTGCTGGTCGAGGCGGTGGCGGCGCTGCACGCACGCGGTGTGCGCGTGCGGCTGGTGCTGGCGGGCGACGGCGAGATGCGACCGGCGGTCGAACGAGCGATCGCCGCCGCCGGGATCGGCGCGCAGGTGACCATCGCGGGTTGGGTGAACGCGGACCAGATCACCGAAATGCTTCAGGACGCGCGCGCGCTGGTCCTGCCGAGCTTCGCGGAGGGCCTGCCGGTCGCGATCATGGAAGCGATGGCGCGCGAGCGGCCGGTGCTCTCGACCTATATCGCGGGCATCCCCGAATTGGTGCGTGACGGCGTGGACGGCGTCCTGATCCCGGCGGGCGACGTGCAGGCATTGAGCGGGGCGATCGCACGATTGCTGGCGGCGACGCCGGGCGAGATCGCGGCGATCGGCGCGTCGGCACGCGCGCGCGTGCTGGAGCGGCACGACAGCCACACCGAGGCGGCGAAGCTGGCCGCGCTGTTCGCGGGTGTCGCAAGGGAACCGGGAGTCCCGTCGGGGCTCGGCGGATGATGCACGTCGCGCTTTTACGCCGGCGGGCGCAGTGATTCCGCTCCGTCGGGCCTAGCGCGTGCTGCTGCGCTTTCGGTCGACGACTTCCTCGAAGAAGCTGCGGTAGCGCGCCGCGACGTTCGACCATGCGAAGCCTGCGGCATGGGTGCGGCGAGCGTCGACGCCGGCGCCGCTTTCCGCAGCGCGCAAGGCCGTGCCGATCGCGGCGGTGAGGGCGCCGCGATCCTCGGTGTCGCACAGGAACTGCTCGGTTCCGACCACCCAGCGGGTGCGCGCGCTATCCTGCGCCACCACCGGGAGGCCACACGCCATCGCTTCGATGAAGACGTTGCCGAACGGCTCGTCAAGCGAGAGGTGCATGAAGACGTCGCAGGAGCGGTAGAGCAGCGGCATGTCGGTCGCCGCCGCCGTCAGGCGCGTGTAGCGGCCCGGCAGCACGGCCGCGGCGAGCGCGTCGATCGCGGCGCGCTCCGGCCCGTCGCCGGCGCAGACGAGGTGCGCGTCCGGAATGCCGGCGACCGCGCGTACGCCGTCCGCCACGCGCTTGCTGCCGATCAATGCGCTGACCATCAGGACCAGCGGCTTGTCCTCCGGCAGCCCGAAGCGCGCGCGGTCACCGGGGCCCGGAGTGAAGCGGTCGATCGCGACGCCGTTGGGGATCAGCGCGGCGGGCCAGTGCGCGCGCCCCGCTTCGTAATAATCGGGGTTGATGCAGACGAGTCCGTCGCAGCCGAAGAAACGATACTCGCTGTTCTGCGCACGCACCGGCCAGTCGCCGTTCTGCGTGATGAAGACGTGCGCCGGCTTCGGACCGATCAACGGGCGACTGCGCAGCGCCCAATGGACGAACGGGAACGAGCAGGCGACGGTAACGTCGTAATCGCCGGGTCGATAGCGGCGCAGCATCCCGGGAACGAAGCTCGCTTCCTCATAGGACGTATCGTCGCGCAATGCCGGGAGGTGCGGCATCTTCTCGAACCGCTTGCGCGTGATCGCGCCGGCGTGGAGGAAGCGATACGGCGTCCCGGCGCGCGGCGCGCCCGACCCGATCAGGGTCACCGCGTCGCCACCGCGCGCGAGTTCGCTGGCGATCGAGGTGACGGCGACTTCCGCCCCGCGCTCGATCCGGTGCAATCCGGGCAGCGCGAACAGGATCCGCAGCGTCATGCGCGTGCACGCCCGGTGCAGGAAGGCGTGGCCGCGGTGTCGCAACGCGGGACGAGAGGCTTGCGAAGGGGCATCGGGAATACCTGGGACGCCGGCCGTGCCGTTCGGCGGGTCCGGTAGACGGGATGGAGCCCTTGGCTTATGCGTAAAGCCATGACTGAATCAAGTGTCGGCGTCGTCGTGATCGGGCGGAACGAGGGCGAGCGGCTACGTGCCTGCCTGGCATCGCTCAGCGGGGCGCAGGCGCGCGTCTATGTCGATTCCGGATCCACCGACGGCAGCGTCGCGCTGGCCCGATCGCTCGATTTCGACGTGGTCGAACTGGACATGGACCAGCCGTTCACCGCGGCGCGCGCGCGCAACACCGGTATCGCCCGGCTGCTGCGTGATCACCCGACGCTGGAGGCGGTGCAGACCGTCGACGGGGATTGCGAGGTCCGTCCCGACTGGATGGCCGTGGCGCAGGCCGACATGGCGGTCGATCCGCGCCGCGCGGTGGTCTTCGGACGCCGACGCGAGCGACGGCCGGACGCGAACGCCTATCACGCCGCGTGCGACGACGAATGGAACGTGCCAATCGGCGAGGTCAATTCGTGCGGCGGCGACGCGCTGCTGCGGGTCGTCGCCCTGCGCGAGGTCGGCGGCTACAACGACCTGCTAATCGCGGGCGAGGAGCCGGAGATGTGCGTGCGGCTGCGCGCGCGCGGCTGGCGGATCTGGTCGAACGGACAGGAGATGACGCTGCACGACGTCGCCATCACGCGGCTGACGCAATGGTGGCATCGGTCGCGCCGCACCGGCTACGCCTTTGCGGAACTGGCCGCGCTGCATGGTGACGGCGGCGATCCGGGCTGGCGACGGTTACTGCGCAGCGCGCTCGGCTGGACTGCGATCAACATCGCCGCGATCGTAGGAGTGATACTCTTCGCGCTGCTCGACGACCCGTTGCTGCGCGTGGTCGTGCTGGCCCCGGCGGCACTGGCGGGCGTGCAGTTGCTGCGGATGGCGCGCAGCAAGCGCGCGCGCATCGGCGGCAGGCATGCGCTGCAATGGAGCGGGCTGATGATGGTCGCGAAGGCGGCGCAGACGCTGGGGTGGCTGCGCTTCAAGCTGCAACGCATCACCCGTGCGCGCGCCACGCTGATCGAATATAAGGCTTAGATAGCGTCAGTCGAGGCAGCTGTCCGCCCGGCTAATGACTGACCGGGGACCGGTCCGGCACAAGGCCGCTCGACCGGTGGAGGCGCGACCGGGAATCGAACCCGGGTGCAAGGATTTGCAGTCCTCTGCGTCACCACTCCGCCATCGCGCCTCGAGGCCGGTGAGGGCGCGCAGATGCGGGCAGGCCGCCGCCATGTCAAGCCACCGATTGCAAAGTGCGGCGCGCGCGCGATACAAGCCCGCAGCGCAACGTGTGTTGCATCGATATAACAGCTATGCCACAGGACTGCCGATGACCCTCTCCGCCCCCGCTCTCCGCAACGACGATTCCACCGCGATGCGCCAGGCGATGGTCGCCAGCCAGCTGCGCACCTCGGCGGTCAGCGACCCGCGGGTCGTGGCCGCCATGGCCGAGGTGCCGCGCGAGGCGTTCGTCCCCGCCGGGGTCGCGGCGCTGGCGTACCGCGACACGGCGATCGACCTGGGCGAGGGCCGCTCGCTCAACACGCCGCTCGCGACCGCGCGGCTGCTGGTGCAGGCGCGGCTGCTGCCGAGCGACCGGGTGCTGCTGATCGGCGCGGCGGGTGGATATTGCGCGGCCGTGCTGGCGTCGCTGGTCGCCGAGATCGTCGCGGTCGAATCGAGCCCCGCGCTCGCTGCGCACGCACGTACGGCACTGGCGGCGACACCGAACGTGACGGTGGTGGAGGGGCCGCTGGAAAACGGCCATCCCGAGGGCGCGCCCTATGACGTGTTGGTCGTGGATGGCGCGATCGAGGAGTTGCCCGCTACGCTTGCATCGCAGGTGGTCGACGGCGGTCGGATCGTCAGCGGACTGATCGAGCGCGGCGTGTTCCGCCTCGCTGCGGGCGCGCATCGCGGCGCGGCCACTGCGCTCGCGCCGTTCGCCGATATCGACTCGGTCCGGCTCCCCGGCTTCGCGCGCCCGCACAGCTTCACCTTCTAAGGATCACCGACTTGCGCCTCCGCCCGCTCCTGCCTTTGTCATCGGTTGCCGTCATGCTGGTGCTGGCCGGGGCGAGCCCGGCGGTGGCGGATACGTTGCGGGACGCGCTGGTGCGCGCCTATCGCGACAATCCGACGCTGGCAGCGCAGCGCGCCGCGCAGCGCGCCAACGACGAGAACGTGCCGATCGCGCGCTCGCAGGGGCGGCCCAACGTGGCCGCACAGGGCGGGATCACCGACAATTTCCTGCGTGGAGGCAACAGCTTCACCACCCCGGAGAAGCGCCTGGATGGCCAGATCGGCGTGACCGTACCGCTCTATCAGGGCGGGCGCGTGCGCAACGGCGTGCTGGCGGCTGAAACGCGCGTCGAGGCGGGGCAAGCCAATCTGCGCGGAACCGAGGCGACGACCTTCACGGACGTGGTCAGCGTCTACAACAACGTGATCCGCGACGAGGCGATCGTCGGGTTGAACACGCAGAACGTGCGCGTGCTGGAGACGAACCTGCGTGCCAGCCGCGACCGCTTCGAGGTCGGCGACCTGACGCGTACCGACGTCGCGCAATCCGAGGCGCGGCTGAGCCTGGCGCGCGCGCAACTGCAATCGGCGCAGGCGACGTTGATCTCCAGTCGTGAAAATTACGTGCGGCTGGTCGGCATCGCGCCGGGCGTGCTGGAAGCGCCGCCGGTCTTGCCGAAATTCCCGGCCTCGCCCGATAGCGCCGTGGACGTGGCGTTGCAGGACAATCCGAACCTCATCGCGGCGCGACGGGTACGCGACGCGACCGACTACGACGTGCGGGTCGCGCGCGCGAGCCGCCGGCCACAGGTGAACGCGACGGTTTCGCAGAACTACTTCAACTTTCTCGGCTCGCTGGGGCAAGGAAGCGCGGCGGGGCTGGGCAGCGTGCAGACCGGCAATGCGACCAGCGCCGGCGTGACGCTGAACCTGCCGCTGTTCCAGGGCGGACGACCGGGCGCACTGGTGCGGCAGGCGCAGGAACTGCGCGGTCAGGCGATAGAGCAGGCGACGGCGGCGGAGCGGCAGGTGGTCGCTTCCGCGCGATCGGCCTATGCGGTGTGGCGCTCCTCGCTGGAGGTGATTGCCTCCGCCGAGGCGGCCGTCGCGGCCAACAAGCTGAGCCTGGAAGGCGTTCGCGCCGAGAACAGCGTCGGTACGCGTACCGTGCTGGACATCCTGAACGCCGAGCAGGAATTGCTGAACAGCCAGGTGACGCTCGTATCGGCACGGCGCGACGCCTATGTCGCGGGCTTCGCGCTGCTGGCGGCGATGGGACATGCCGAGGCGGAGGACCTGGGGCTGGACGGCGGGCCGCTTTACGATCCGACTATCCATTACTCGGCGGTGCGCGGCAAGCTGAACGATTTCGACGACGGCGTGCGCGCGCAGCCGGTCGCCAGCAGCACCGCAGGCAGCGTGGCGCAGACCGCGGCGGTGACGCGTCCGCTCGATCCGCTGCTCGAAAGCAATGTTGACAGGACGCCCGCATTGACGACAGGTGTCGATACACCACGCCCGTGAGGTACGGGGTGGCCCGCGTTGCGCGGGTAAAGCGTTGTGAGGACGACCCGATGGCGGATTTGAGCGGCGAGCCATCGATGGAAGACATCCTCGCCTCGATCAAGCGGGTGATCAAGGAAGGTGAGGCGCCTGCGCCGCGGCGCACGCCACCGCCGCCGGCGCGGGACGAGGAACTCGCCGCACGCGACGCGATCCTGGAACTGAACGAGCCGTTGTCGATGCCAACCCCGTCGCCCGTGCAGCAGCAACCTGCGCTCGATCCATGGGAAGAGCGGCTGGCCGCGGCGTCGGCGCCCCTGCCGTCGAACCCTGAGCGGTCGAGCCCCGGGCCGTCGAACCCCGGATTTTCGAGTTCGGTGTCGGCGGCTCCTGCGTCGTCGGCTGCTGTCTCGCAAAGCCCTGTTCCCCCGACCCCCGCGCCGCCCGCCCCCCCGCCGCCAGCGGCGATGAGTGCGCATGAGGTCGACGACTCGCCGGTGGTGTCGCCTGCGACGGTCGAGGCGACGCGCGGGGCGTTGGGTGCGCTGTCGCGGCTGATCGTCAAGCCCGAGGCGGAGAGCGACGGGACGCTCGAGGGGCTGGTGCGCGAAATGCTGCGCCCGATGCTGAGCGACTGGCTCGACCAGAATCTGCCGCAGCTGGTCGAGCAGATGGTGGCGCGGGAGATCGCGAAGATCACCTCCAGCCAGGGCTGACCCGACTCGCGCAGCGGCGGGGGACGACGATTGTCTCCCCTGTCACCTTCTGCTCTATGATGCCGCTCATGAAGAAGCTGACCTTTGCGAGCCTGCTCGCGCTCGCCGCCGTTGCCGCCACCCCGGCTTCGGCGCGGCAACTGACCATTGATGACGTGACCACGCTAAGCCGCGTCGGCGCGCCCGCAATGTCGAAGGACGGGCGCTGGTTGGTCTGGTCGCAACGCGAGACCGACGTAGCGGCCGACCGCGGCCGCTACGACCTGTGGAAGCTCGACCTGACCCGCGCCGATGCACGCCCGGTGAAGCTCGCCGCCGATCCGCAAATGGACGAGAACGATCCACAGCTGATCGGCAGCATCGTCTACTTTGCTGCCGACGATGCGATATGGTCGATGCCGGTCACCGGGGGCACGCCGCGACGCGTGACCGACTTCAAGGGCGGGTTCGGCGGGTTCAAGGTCGCACCGACCGGCGACCGCATCCTGATCTGGGCAGATCGCCGCCCCGGCGCGCCGACGCTGGAACCCGCAACCGACAAGAAGCCTGCCAATGCCGGCGTCGGGCGTACCTACGACAAATTGTTCGTGCGGCACTGGGATACGTGGGCAGACGGGACGCGCTCGCAATTGTTCGTCTTGCCGCTGGCGGGCGGAAGCGCGCGCGGCAACGGGCGCGCACTGGCGCCGGCGCTGCTCGGGGATACACCGTCCAAGCCGTTCGGCGGGGGCGAGGAAGTGACGTGGAGCCCGGACGGGCGCACCGTCTACTTCGCACTGCGCGAGCCAGGGCGGATCGAGTCGCTGTCGACCAACCTCGACATCTTCTCGGTACCTTCGGATGCCAGTGTGGCGCCAGCCAACCTGACCGCCGCCAATCTGGCGACCGACACGCAGCCGGCGGTGTCTCCGGACGGGCGGACCCTGGCGTGGCTGGCGATGCGGCGGCCGGGATATGAGGCGGACCGCTTCGTCGTGACCCTGCGCGATCTTGCGACCGGAAAGACGGTGTCACTGACCGAGCGCTGGGATCGTTCGATCGCGTCACTGCAATGGGCACCCGATTCGCGGTCGCTGTACGTGACTGCCGACGACACGCAGGAGACGCCGCTGTTCCGCGTCGATGCCGCGAGCGGGGCGGTGAGGCGGCTGACCGGCGAGGGGCATGTCGCCGGCGTTGCGGTGGGGCCGCGCGGTGCGGTCGTCGCGCTCGACAGCCTGACCGCGCCGGACGATTTCTACCGCGTCGGCGACGCGCGCGCGCTGATGCGGCTGACCAATGTCAACGCTGCGAAGCTGGCGGGGATCGACATGCCGTCGGTGGAGCGGTTCAGCTTCAAGGGCGCGAACAACGACACCGTGTGGGGCTATGCGGTGCGACCCTCCGGCACGACGGACAAGGTGCCGGTGGCGTATATGGTGCACGGCGGACCGCAGGGGTCGAGCAACAACAGCTGGTCGTATCGCTGGAACCCCGCGGTGTTCGCAGGCGCGGGCTATGGCCTGGTCGCGGTCGATTTCCACGGCTCTACCGGCTACGGTCAAGGCTTTACCGACGCGATCGGCGGCAATTGGGGCGGGTGGCCGCTCGAGGACCTGCAAAAGGGTCTGGCCGCCGCGACCACGCGGTTTTCGTGGCTCGATGCCGGGAACGCCTGCGCGCTCGGCGCCAGCTATGGCGGCTACATGATGAACTGGATCGAGGGGCGCTGGCCGGACCGGTTCAAGTGCATCGTCCAGCATGACGGCGTCTTCGACGCGCGCGCCATGGCCTATGAAACCGAAGAACTGTGGTTCGACGAATGGGAGCACGGCGGAAAGGCCTATTTCGAGGACCCGCAGGCCTTCGAGAAGTGGAACCCGGTCAATCACGTCAAGAAGTGGAAGACGCCGCAGCTGGTGATCACGGGCGAGAAGGACTTCCGCATCCCCTATACGCAAGGGCTGGCGGCGTTCACCGCGCTTCAGCGGCGCGACATTCCGTCGCGGTTGTTGGTCTTCCCGAACGAAAACCATTGGGTGCTGAAGCCGTCGAACTCGCGGCAATGGTATGGCGAGGTCTTGGGGTGGATGGATCGCTGGACCAGGGGCGGCGCGGCGCGCTGAGCGCGCGTCAGGCCGCTGCCAATCTTCCATGCACGGGTGGGAGGACTTCCTCGTCCTCCCACGCCAGCCGCGCCGTCAGGCGCCGCCCGAACGTTCGCAGGGTGTCGATATAGCCGGGCCAGTCCGCCTGGATCAGCTCCGGGGTCCAGCGCGTGACCAGCGCGCTGTAGTCGCTCAGCAAGGTCTGCAAGTCAGCGATCGCTTCGGCATGCAGCGGCGCAAGCGCTTGCCTGTTCAAGTAATTCTGCTCTTCGTTCAGGTACGTCTTCACCGTCTTCGCGAACTTCATCCGCGCGCGCAAGAAATCGCCCATATCGACGTCGGGCCAGCCGGAAACCGCGGCGGTGACCCGATCCATGGCGGATTGCAGTTCTTCGTGTTGATGGCGGACGCGACTCGGCATGGGCAGGGGTGCTCCTCTGTTTCTCCTTATCGGTAACATTCGTTAAGCGATCGTGCGTGATCGCGTCCGGCTTCTCAGCAGGTGATGGTCCCGCTAAAGCCCGGGCATGACCGAGCTTCCGAAGACCTTCGACCCCGCCACGATCGAATCCCGCTGGTATGCGCATTGGGAGGACAACGGGCTGTTCCGCCCCGAGCGTCCGAACGCCGAGCCATGGACGATCGTGAACCCGCCGCCGAACGTCACGGGGTCGCTGCACATCGGCCACGCGCTCGACAATACGTTGCAGGACATCCTGACGCGGCATGCGCGGCTGAAGGGCAAGGACGCCTTGTGGGTGGTCGGCACCGACCATGCCGGGATCGCGACGCAGATGGTGGTCGAGCGGCAGATGGCGGCGGCTGGCGAGAAGCGCACCGACCTGACCCGCGAGGCGTTCGTCGACAAGGTGTGGCAATGGAAGGCGGAAAGCGGCGGCCAGATCACGCGCCAGTTGCGCCGGCTCGGCTGCTCGATGGACTGGGCCAACGAGCGATTCACGATGGACGAGGGCTTCAGCAAGGCCGTGCTGAAGGTGTTCGTCGACCTGCACGCGCGTGGGCTGCTGTATCGCGACAAGCGGCTGGTGAACTGGGACCCGGGTCTCGGCACCGCGATCAGCGATCTGGAGGTCGAGACGCGCGAGGTTCAGGGCCGGTTCTGGCACCTGCGCTACCCGCTGGCGGACGGATCGGGGCATATCGCGGTCGCGACTACGCGGCCCGAGACGATGCTGGCCGATATGGCGATCGCGGTGCATCCCGAGGACGACCGCTATCGCGCGCTGGTCGGGCAGCAGGTGCGGCTGCCGATCACCGGTCGGCTGATCCCGATCGTGGCCGACGAACATGCCGATCCCGCGCTGGGATCGGGCGCGGTCAAGATCACACCGGGGCACGACTTCAACGATTTCGAGGTCGGCCGCCGCGCCGGGATCGAAGCCCGCGACATGCTCAACATGCTCGATGCGCAGGCGCGGGTAGTGCAGACCGCCGACGGGCTGATTCCGGAGGAGTTCCTGGGGTTTACCACCGCGGAGGCGCGCGCGGCTGTGGTCGCGCGACTGAAGGCTGAGGGCGTGCTGATCGCGCAGGTCGACAAGGACGGCGTCGCGCACGACGCCGAGGCACGGACGATCCAGACGCCGTATGGCGACCGTTCGGGCGTGGTGATCGAGCCGTGGCTGACAGACCAATGGTATGTCGATGCCGCCACGCTGGCCAAGCCCGCGATCGAGGCGGTACGTTCGGGCAAGATCCGGATCGTGCCGAAGACGTGGGAGAAGACGTTCTTCAACTGGATGGAGAACATCCAGCCGTGGTGCGTGTCGCGGCAATTGTGGTGGGGACACCGCATCCCGGCGTGGTTCGCCGAGGACGGGCGCATCTTCGTGGCGGAAAGCGCGGAAGAGGCGCAGGCGAAGGCGGGCGAGGGCGTCCTACTGATACAAGATCCGGACGTACTCGACACGTGGTTCTCCAGCGCGTTGTGGCCGTTCGCGACGATGGGCTGGCCGGAGAATGACGATCCGACGCTCGGCGGGCGCTATCCCAACGATGTGCTGATCTCCGGCTTCGACATCCTGTTCTTCTGGGACGCGCGGATGATGATGCAGGGCATCGAGTTCATGGACGACGTGCCGTTCCGCACGCTCTACCTGCATGGGCTGGTGCGCGCGGCGGACGGCGCGAAGATGTCGAAATCGAAGGGCAACACCGTCGACCCGCTCGGGTTGATCGACGCGTACGGCGCCGACGCGCTGCGCTTCTTCATGGCGGCGATGGAAAGCCAGGGCCGCGACATCAAGATGGATGAGAAGCGCGTCGAGGGCTATCGCAACTTCGCGACGAAGCTTTGGAACGCCAGCCGCTTTGCACAGGCGAATGGCATCGGTGGATCGACCACCCTGGAGCCACCCGCCGCGACGCTGGCGGTCAACAAATGGATCGTCGCCGAAACGGTGCAGGCGGTGCAGTCGGTGGACCTCGCGCTCGCCGATTATCGCTTCGATGCCGCGGCCAATGCGATCTACCAGTTCGTGTGGAGCCGGTTCTGCGACTGGTATCTCGAGTTGATCAAGGGCGCGATCGACGACGAGACGAAGGCGGTGGCGGGGTGGGTCCTCGACCAGATCCTGGTGCTGCTGCACCCGTTCATGCCGTTCATCACCGAAGAATTGTGGCACGCGCTGGCACCTCGGCAGCACGCGCTGATCGTCGGGCATTGGCCGATGGCGGACGCGCGCGCGCTCGATCCAACGGCCGTGGCGCAGATCGGGCGTGCGATCGAACTGATCGAGACGGTGCGCGGTGCGCGTGCCGAACTCAATGTCCCGCCGGGCGCAAGGATCGCGCTTCACACCGGCGCCGGGAGCGTTCCGTCCGACATCGCACCATATGTCGAGCGGCTCGCGCGCGTTACGCTGACGGCCGGCGAGGCGCACGGCGCGCGGGCACCGGTGCTGTGGGGTGCGGAGACGTTCGCGCTGGCGCTGGAGGGCGTGATCGACCTCGACGCGGAGCGGCAGCGGCTGGAGAAGTCGCTCGCGGCGGCGGAGAAGGAGCGCGACGGATTGGCAGGTCGCCTGAACAACCCCAGCTTCGTGGAGCGCGCCAAGCCGGAGGCGGTCGAGAAGGCGCGGGCCGATCATGCCGAGAAGAGCGCGGATGCCGAACGCTTCGCTGCAGCTTTGGCGCGTTTGGGATGAGTTGTCTTCAGCGATCCAGCGCGCGTTTGGGACGCTGGATCGCCCCGCTTCGCGTGCCGTGACCGGCGGCGGCCGACCTCGGGCGACGAGAGTTGCAGCCGCCGGGTCCCGTTGCAGCTAAGCCTGCGCTGCGCCGAAGTCCGATCGCATCCGGCGGACGCGGCCTTCACCGCGACGATTGAGTGCCAGCCGGACTCGGTCGAGCAATTCCGCGCGACGATAGGGCTTGCTCAGCACGTCGGTGGCGCGCGCGCGCGGGCCGCCGACGACCAGTTCCTCGTTATAGCCGGTGGTCATCAGCACCGAGACGCTGTCGTCGCGCTCGACCACCGCGTCGGCGAGCATCAGCCCGTTCATGCCGCCCGGCATCACGAGATCGGTGAACAGCAGATCGATCCGCTGATCGGCATGCGTTTCGTCGAAGAACTTCAGGCCCTCCTCGCCGCTCATCGCCGTCGATGCCTTGTAGCCCGCACCCTCCAGGATCTCGCGTGCGATCGCCAGCACTTCGTCGTTGTCGTCGACGATGAGGACATGTTGCGCAGCGCCGTCGTCGGCGCGTGGCGCTGACGGAGCCGCGGCAGCGTCGGGCACAGGCTTACGGTCGGACGGCATGACTGGAAACAGCATCCGCACCAGCGTGCCCTCGCCCGGCCGGCTCTCGATTTCCAGACGCCCACCGGACTGGCGCACGAAGCCGCTGGCCATCGCAAGCCCGAGCCCGGTACCGTTGCCAGTGCTGCGGGTAGTGAAGAACGGCTCGGTCGCGCGCTCCGCGACTTCCGCGGTCATGCCCTCGCCCTCATCCTGAACCTGGAGTACGACATAGTCACCGGACGGCAGATCGTGGGCGGCGGCATCGCCGTTCAGGTGGCGTGCCATAGTGGAGATCGTGACGAGGCCGCCCATGGGCATCGCATCACGCGCGTTTCCAACGATGTTGAGCAATGCCACTTCGAGCTGGTCGGGATCGATCACGACGCGCTGTAGCCCGCGACGCAGGCTGAGATGGATGTCGACCTTTCCGTCGACTGAATCCTCGATCAGGCCGCTAAACTCGGTGACAAGTTGCGTCAGGTCGAGCGCGCGCGGCTCCAGCCGGGTCTTGCGCGCGAAGGCCAGCAACTGCCGCGTCAGCTTGGCGCCGCGCTCGGCCGCCGACTGCGCGGCGGCGACGTAGCGCCGGACGCGCTCGGGATCCTTCGTATGGGTGACGAGCTCCAGATTGCCGTTCACGACCTGAAGCAAATTGTTGAAATCGTGCGCCAACCCGGCCGTGAGCTGGCCGATCGACTCCATCTTCTGCGCCTGGCGGTGCGATTGCTCAGAATTGCGGCGGCGGGTGACATCGAGCTGACTGGCGAAGAAATATTGCAGCTTGCCCTGCGTATCGTAGACCGGGCCGATGAACACCGCATTCCAGAATGGCGAGCCGTCGCGGCGGTAGTTCAGCACCTCCAGGGCCACCGACGAGCAAGTGCGGACCGCCTCGCGCATTTCCTCGACCGCGCTTCGATCGGTCTGCGCGCCTTGCAGGAAGCGGCAGTTGCGGCCGAGCACTTCGTCCTCCTCGTAACCGGTCAGGTCGAGGAACGCCTTGTTGGCGAAGACGATCGGATTATCGTCCTTGTTCGGATCGGTCAGCAGCATCGGCATCCGCGTCATCTCGATCGCGGCGAAGAATACGCCGCCACGATCCTGCAGATCGGGATCGGTGATGGTGCTTTCGCGCCAATGATTCATGCCCGAGCGGCCGAGCGGCTCGGAAGCGCCGACGTCCATCGTCCCCTCGGCAGGGCGACCGGCGGCGAGGCCGGTCGAGTCGACATCCTTATGCTGGTTCGGGTCCGACGGCTGGATGGTGTCGCTCATGCGCGGGTTGGTGGAGGCGCTGCTATCATGCCGCCATAAAGTCGCGAGCCGACGGACCGTTCCAAAGCCATGACGAGCGGAGCACGAAGCCGCGCTCGCCATGCCGGGGATCGTCAGCGCGTCGGAACCGGCTCCGCGCCCGAATAATCATAGAACCCGCGCCCGGTCTTGCGCCCGTACCAGCCGGCTTCGACATATTTGACCAGCAGCGGCGCGGGGCGAAACTTCGGGTCGCCCGTGCCCTCGAACAAAACGCGCGTGATCTCGAGGCAGGTGTCGAGGCCGATGAAGTCGGCGAGCGTCAAGGGGCCCATCGGATGATTCAGGCCGAGCTGGCAGGCGAGATCGATGTCACGGATCGTCGCGACGCCTTCGCCGAGCGCGAAGCACGCCTCGTTGAGCATCGGCATCAGCACGCGGTTGACGATGAAGCCGGGTGCGTCGTTGGCGCGCACCACCGCCTTGCCGAGCCGCGCGGCGTAGCGCTCGATCGCGGCGACGGTGGCGTCGGAGGTGGCGAGCCCGCGGATCACCTCGATCAATCCCATGATCGGGACCGGGTTGAAGAAGTGAACGCCGATGAAGCGCGCCGCGTCCGGCGACGCCTGCGCCAGCCGCGTGATCGGGATCGACGAGGTGTTCGAGGCGAGCACCGCATCGTCGCGCAGCACCGCGCCGACATCGGCGAAGATGCGGCGCTTGATCTCCTCGCGCTCGGTCGCGGCCTCGATTACGAGATCACACGGTGACATCGCGGCAGCGCCGGCGAACGGTTCGATCCGGGTCAGCGTGGCGTCGCGCGCCTCTGCGTCGATCTGGCCCTTCTCGACCGCGCGGGCGAGGCGCTTGGCGATTCCGGCCTTGCCGGCCGCCGCGCGCGCCTCGTCCACATCGCTAAGCAGCACGCGATAGCCGGCGGCAGCGGAGACCTGCGCGATTCCCGCGCCCATCTGTCCCGCGCCGATCACACCGATCGTCTGGCCGTCCTCTTGCATTGCCATCTCCTGTTCATCTTGACGCGCCTTTAACCCGCGCCGACGACGATGCGCCAGCAGGCACGGTCGGCAAGCAAGGGCAGGGCCATGAAAAGAGTTATGCTGTTCGCCGGTGCGCTGTTGGCAGGGTGTTCGCAGCAGCCGGCGGCCACGTCGCCCGCCGCAACGCCTGGCGGTGTCGCGACCCCGTCGCCATCACCGGCTGCGTCCGGGACGGCAGCGAGTGAGGTGGGCGACGATCACGCGGTGCCGCGTCCGGGCGAGCAGAAGACGTTCGGCGACTGGACGGTCGCATGCGATAACGTCCGCAGTTGTGCGATGGCGTCGCTTGGCACCGAAGGCGATTTCCCGAAGGTTACGATGCAGGTCTCGCGCCGAGCAGGGGCTGCGGCGGGGATCGAGATCGCGCTGATGCAGCCGCAGGACGACAAGGTCGCGCCGGCGGCGCTGACGATCGACGCGCGGCGGTTCGCGGTCGCGCAAGACGGCCTGGCCGGCGAGCCGGCGCTCGCGTTGTCACGGGCGCTCGCCGATGCGCAGTCGGTGACGGTCACAGACGGCAACGGCGCGAAGATCGGTAGCGTCTCGCCCAAGGGTGCGGCGGCGGCATTGCGCTATATCGATGCGCAGCAAGGACGCGCGGGCACGGTCACGGCGATCGTCGCGCGCGGCAACCAGCCGGCGGACACCGTGCCGGCCGCGCGTGCGCTGCCACGGGTTGCGGCGGTTGCGTTCGGCGGCACCGCCGCCACGCTGCCGCCGGCGCTGCTCGCTGCCATGCGCAAGACGGCGCGCTGCGATCAATCGCTGCCCGATTTGACGCCACGCGCGCAGGCGCTGGCTGATGGCGCGACACTGGTGCTGCTGCCCTGTTCGACGGGCGCCTATAACGAGATCGATGCGCTGTTCGTCGTTCGTGACGGAAAGGCGGTGCCCGCGGACCTCGACGCGCCGGCGGGCTTCGATGCGACGGGAGCCGATTCGCAGACGCCGGTGCGCAGTATCGTGAACGGCGACGTGCGCGATGGCGTGCTGACCAGCTATGCCAAGGGGCGCGGGCTGGGCGACTGCGGGGTGATGCAGGGGTTCGTCTGGGACGGTACGCGGCTGCGGCTCGTCGAGCAGCGATCGATGGGGGAGTGTCGCGGCAATCCGGATTACCTGACGGTGTGGCGCGCGGCGTACGGCCGGCAATGATCGCGGCGCTGCTGCCGCTGGCGATGCAGGCGACGACGATGCCGCCCGGCAGCGACTGGTCCGTCGCGTGCGACAATCAGCGATATTGTACGGCGTGGGCGCGGGTGCCCGAGGGCGCGGACTCATCCGCTTATCCGCTGGTCGTGCTGCGCCGCGCGGGCGATGCGGCAGCCGTGCCGGCGATCGACCTGCCGATCCCGGTGGGCACGGCGCCGGGCACGCGGCTGACGATCATGGTCGACAAGCGCGTACTGGCGCAACTGATCGCGCCGGGAGGCGGCACCGGGTTGTCGCTGCCGTTCAGTGGCGCGCTGGCGACGGCATTGACGCGCGGGCGGATGCTGATGCTCACCGATCCGGACGGTTCCGTGCGCGCGCAGCTTTCGCTGAGGGGCCTGGGCGCGGTGCTGGCGGAGATTGATGCCGCGCAACTGCGCGACGGGACGCGCAGCGCGCTGGTCCGGCGGGGACGGGGGAATGTGCCGCCGTTGCCACCCGTGCCAGAGGTGGTGGTGCCGCCCGCCGACCCGCGCCCCCCACGCGTGCTCTCGCCCAAGCAGTTGCAGGCGCTGCTCGGGAAGCCGCCGAAGGGATGTGGACCGATCCTGGCGCGCGGCTATCGGCTGGACGCGGCGCAGACCCTGCTGGCGATCGAGCCGCTCTGCGACACGTCCGGGGTGACAATCCTCGCCTATGTCGTGGCCGACAAGGGTTCGCCGCAGCCGGCGACCTTCGACGCGGGTGCCGCGCTGCCGGGAATGCCGGCACAGCAGGTCGCAGGCAGTTGGGACCCGGTGCGGCGGCGCATTGCAGTGCTGCTCCCCGCGACGCCGGGGCATGATTGCGGAACGCGGCGTGACTTCGCGTGGGATGGCAATCAGTTCCGGATGGTCGAGGAGCGAACCGTCGCGGAATGCCGACGTGCGACCTATGAGATCACGACTTTCCACGCGCAGGTGCGCACCCGCTAGCGCGTGGATTGCGCCGCGGCGTTCAGCCTGTAGCATGGCGTGATCAAGGCACGCGCACCCCGCGCGCGCCGCATCCCGGAACCGTCCCTTTGCCGATCTTCGCCCGCTCGCTTTCGCTCGCCGCGCTGCTGCTCGCCACTACCGCCCCGGCGCTGGCGCAGGCCGACAAGACCACTACCACCGTCGAGAAGAAGCAGGAGGACGACAAGCTCAAGCTGCCGCCGCTACCTGACGACAAGACGATCACGCAAACCGCACGGATCGGTGGGCGAACGATCAGCTACAAGGCGACCGTCGGCACGATCGCGGTGCGCGACGACAAGGGCAAGGAGATCGGGCAGGTCGTCTATACCGCCTATGTCGTGCCCGGCGCAGATCCCGCGCGCCCCGTCACCTTCGCGTTCAACGGTGGGCCCGGCGCGGCGTCGGTGTATCTCAACCTGGGCGCGGTCGGGCCGAAGCGCGTGCAGTTCGGTGCGCAGGGCGATGCGCCCTCCGACGCACCGATCGCGCGCGACAATCCCAATAGCTGGCTCGACATGACCGACCTGGTCTTCATCGATCCGGTCGGCACCGGGTTCAGCCGCAGCCTCGTCGATGCCGAGCAGACCAAGAAGACCTTCTACGCCAACGATCCCGATATCAAATATCTCTCGAAGGTCGTCTACGACTGGCTGGTCAAGGAAGGACGGCTGCGCTCGCCGAAGTACGTGATGGGCGAAAGCTATGGCGGGTATCGTGCACCGCGCATCGCGTATGAACTGCAGTCGCAGATCGGGGTCGGGATCAACGGGCTCATCATGGTGTCGCCGTATCTCGACCCGGCCGTGGGCGATAACGGTACCGCGCTGTCGCCGTTGCCGTGGATGATCGACCTGCCCTCGATGGCGGCCGCGAACCTGGAGCGGAAGGGGCAGTTAACGCCCGCGGCAATGGCCGAGGTCGAGGCCTATACGCGTGGCGATTTCGCGCGCGACCTGCTGCTCGGACGCGCGAACCCGGAGGCGGTGCAGCGCGTGGTCGCCAACGTCACGCGGCTGACCGGGCTCGATCCGGCGCTGGTGCAACGGATGGGCGGGCGCGTCGACAGCCGAACATATCTGCGTGAAGTGCACCGCACCGAGGGGACGATCGGCAGCGTCTACGATTCGAACGTCACTGCCTTCGATCCCTTCCCGTGGTCGCCGCGGCAGGAATCGAACGATCCGATCCTCGACGCGCTGATCGCGCCGACGACCAGCGCGATGGTCGATTTCGTGACGCGCGAAGTGGGATGGAAGACCGACGCCCGCTACAATGCGCTATCCTATGCGGTGAATGCTGCGTGGGATCGCGGCCAGCCTGCCGACACACCGGTCAGCGACCTGCGTAAGGCGATCGCCAACGATCCGAAGATGCGGGTGTTGATCGTGCACGGTTGGGACGACCTGTCGTGTCCGTTCTTCGCATCGCGGCTGATCGTCGACCAGATGCCGGCGTTCGGCGTGCCGGAGCGCGTGCAGTTGCGGGTCTATGCCGGCGGGCACATGTTCTACAGCCGCAACGACAGCGGCGCGGCGTTCAAGGCGGACGCGGCGGGGATGTATCGGTGAAGGTGGGACGCTACGCCTGATTGCCCTGCGGGCTCCACCCGGATGCCGTTTCGATTGACGTCGTTCAAGTAGCGGGATCTGAGCTGGTCCGAGATGACGGCCAAAAGCAACAGGCAGGCGTCGATCCAGCCGACGAGGTCGGGCGAGGCGACGGCAAGGCCGCCGCCTTCACGTCGGACGCGCGGCCTTGCTGCGTGCCGGCCGATCCCGGCCCTGCACGGACGGCGGGCCGCGCAACGCGGCGCTAGACTAGCGCCGCTAGGCCGGGATCTGCTGGCTGATGCAGTGGAAGCTGCCGCCGCCGGTCAGGATCGCGTCGGCGCGCAGCCCTACCACGTCCCGGTCCGGGAAGATCGCCGCGATCGCCGCCACGCCCGCGTCGTCGTTTTCGCTCCCGTAGAGCGGGACGACCACCACGGCATTGCCGATGTAGAAGTTCATGTAGCTGCCGGGCACCACTTCCTCGTCGCGCAGCACGCGGCCCGGCGAGGGGATCTCCACGACGTCGATCCCGGCGGCACGCGCGCGCAGCGCGGCGTCCTGATAGACCTGCCAGTTGGGATCGTTCTCCGCAGCGCGGGGCAACGCCAGCCGGTTCGGCCCGACGAACCGTGCGAGATTGTCGACATGCCCGTCGGTATGGTCGTTGAGCAGCCCGTTGCCGAGCCACAGGACCCGCGTCAGCCCCAGGTCCTCGGCCAGGCGATGCTCGACCTGTGCCTTCGAGAAGCCCGGATTGCGGTTCGGGTTGAGCAGGCATTGCTCGGTCGTGACGACCAGCCCGGTGCCGTCGCCGTCGATCGCGCCGCCCTCCAGGATCCAGTCGCACGCCACCACCGTCAGCCCGCGCGACCGCCCCAGCCGCGCGCCGATGTCGTCGTCGCCGGGCAAGTCGTACTTGCCGCCCCAGCCGTTGAAGCCGAAGTCACGCGCCTTGCCGTCGCCGTCAAGGATCGGCGCGGTGTCGCGCAGCCAGATGTCGCCAAACGGCTCGACCACAACCTCCGCGAATGGCGCGTGCGCCCGTGCATCGGTGGCGGCTTCGTCATCGGCGACGACCAGCACAACCTGCTCGCCGCGGCCATCCGCGTGGACGGCGCGCGCGAAAGCAACCACTTCGTCACGCGCGTGATCGAGATCCTCCAGCCACAATTCGGGGTGGCTGGGATAGCCTATCCAGACGGCGGCGTGCGGAGCCCATTCGGGCGGCGGTGTCGTGGTCATCGTGCTGCCTTTCAATTTGCCGTCGTCGGGGCGTTCGCCGGGGTAGCGCGGCTCTTGTCGCGGATCGCGCGGAATTCGTCGCCCGCCACCCAATTGGGCCATTGTGCGCTCTGCGCCAGCGCGCGGCCGATCCCGTAATAGAGCTGTACGTCCTTTACCGTCCCGGCCCAGTTCCAGTTCGGATCATATTCGTCTTTCGGCCCGTGATAACGATGCTCCTCGTAATCCTTCGCCGCCGCAGCGCCCGCCGTCTTGCCGCCCGCGACCAGATCGTCACCGGCGTCGAAATAGATCATCGGCACGCCGCGCTTGGCGAGGCTGAAATGATCGGAACGATAGTAGAAGCCCTTCTCCGGCGTCGGCTCGTCGCTGGCGACGCGGTCCTGCGTCTTCAGCGCGGCGGTGAGATAGGCGTCCAGCTCCGACTTGCCCTTGCCGACGACCACGACGTTCTTCGCCGGTCCCGCCAGCGAAAGCGCGTCCATATTCACCCCGCCGACCGTTCGGTCGAGCGGATAGACTGGGTTGGCGGCGTAATATTCGGAGCCGAGCAACCCGCTCTCCTCGCCGGTGACCGCCACGAAGATCTGGCTGCGCGGCGTCGAGCCGGCCTTCACGTTCGCTTCCGCCAGCGCGACCAGGGCCGCGGTGCCGGTCGCATTGTCAATCGCGCCGTTGCAGATGTCGTCCCCGTCGGGCGCTGCCTCGCAACGGCCGAGGTGATCCCAATGCGCGGAATACAGGACATATTCGTCCGGATGCGTCTTGCCCGGCAGGATGCCGATGACGTTGCGCGACTGGTGCCGGCGCACGGTCTCGTCGAACGATATCGACGCCTTTACGCCGCCAAGCGGGCGTGCGCGGAACCCCTTGCGCCCGGCCGCGGCGGCAAGTGCGTCGAAGTCGAGCCCTTCGCGCTCGAAAAGCCGGCGTGCCTGCGCCTCCTGCATCCAGCCGATCGCCGCGCTGTCCTTCGCGTGATCGTCGGCGGCGTCGGCGACCTGCTGGGCGCCGGTCCAGCTGGATTGCACGACATTCCAGCCATAAGCGGCAGGCTCCGTCTGGTGGACGATGATCGCGGCCGCGGCGCCCTGCCGCGCGGCTTCCTCGTACTTGTAGGTCCAGCGCCCGTAATAGGTCATCGCGCGGCCGTTGAACGGACCAGTCAGGCCGGGAGTTTTCCAGTCGGGATCGTTGACCAGGATCAGTACCGTCTTGCCGCGCACGTCCAGTCCGGCATAGTCGTTCCAGCCCTTCTCCGGCGCGTTGATGCCATAACCGACGAAGACGACGGGCGAATCCTTCACCTCCACCCGCGGCGTAATGCGCCACGTGCCGACCACCATGTCGGGGCCGTAGCGCAGGCTCAGCGGCGCCCCGGCACCGGTGAAGACGAGCGGGGACACGTTCTTCGCCGTCAGTTCGACCAGCGGCACGTCCTGATACCAGCTGCCCTTGTTGCCGGGCTTCAGTCCGGCCGCGGCAAAGCGTTTCGCGAGGTATGCGACGGTCTTGTCCTCGCCCGCCGTACCGGGGGCGCGACCCTCGTAAGCGTCTGACGACAGTTCCTTCGTGACGTCCTTCAGCGTCTGCTCGGAGATCGGCGCGACCGGTGCGACGATCGTCTGAGCGCCAGCAGGGACGGCCAGCGCAAGGAGGGGAAAAGCGGCGAGACGCAAACGCATGGAAGGACTCCGCGGGAAGGATGAGGCCTTCTGCCAAGCGCCGCGTCGCCTGTCCACGCATGCCCAACGCGTGGCGTGCTGCCGAGATCGCGACGGTTACGATCGGATCGCCACGGCCAGCAGCGACGCCGGGCCCGTCATTCCGTGCGCCGTAGCAGGTCGACGAGGTCCTTCTTCCAAAAGCGCGCGGCGGTGTGGGTGCCATGTCCGCGCGTTTCGGCGCTCTCCGGGATCATCCGGTAGCGCGCATTCTTCATTCGAGTCACCGCGCGTTGCGGATAATCGAGATTTCGCGGGTTGATGAAGTCGTCGGCGGAATTGATCCATGTCGTCGGCACCGTGATCGCCTCCAGCCGGTCCCATGGCGCATAGATGCGCGAGGCGTCGATCTGGTAGATCAGGTCGTTGGCATCGATCGCGGCGATCGATGCCGCCACCCGTTCCCGCGCGAAGGCCTGCGCCGTGGCGCGGTCCGGGTATTGCGCCTGGAAATAGAGCGGCGCGGCACCGGCGACGAACAACAGGCTGGCGGCGGTGCGCAGGCCCTGCACCGGCTGCGAACGATACGCACCGCCGGCCCAGGCCGGATCGGCGGTGATCCCGTCGATCGCCAGTTGCCGCCACATCCGGTTCAGCCCGGCGATCTCGACCGGCTCGCACGCGAGCGGAAGCAGCGCGCGGACGAAATCGGAATGCGTTTCGCCCCACACCAGGCTGTGCATGCAGCCCATCGACGTGCCCATGACGAGCCGCATCCGGCGAATCCCGAGCCCGTCACGGAGCAGCCGGTATTGCGCCTCGACCATGTCGTCGTAATCGTAATGCGGAAAGCGCATCCGCAGCCCGTCGGACGGCTTCGACGACTTGCCGTGCCCGATCCCGTCGGGAAGGACGATCCAGTAGCGCGTGATGTCGAGCGGCTGGCCGGGGCCATAGAGCTCGTCGGCGAATTGCGGGCTCAGGAACTGACGACCGGTGCCGCCGGTGCCGTGGAGGACCATCACCGCATTGTCGATCTCGCCCTTCGCATTACGATGCGGCTGACCCAGCGTCGTATAGTTGATGCGCAGCTCCGGCAATGTCTCGCCGGAGCGGAACCGGAAGTCGCGGATCGTGAACTGCGCATCGCGGGCCGGCCATTTGACGGCGGGCGGGGCGGGGGTCGTCGCAGCGGCGATCGGCGGCACCGGGAGGGCCTGCGGGGCGGCGGCCTGCATCAGCAGCAGCGAAAGGAACGAGAGCGGCATGCCACCTTGTGCGTCCCGAATGCCTGCGGGCGCAAGCGGCCATGACATTGAAATCGCAGTCGCGCAGTCGCGCAGTCGCGCAGTCTCCGGTCGCGGCGTGCGACGTCGTGCGCGTACGGCCGGGGCGACGGTCAGCCGGGGCCGGGCGTCCGCCGCGGCCGTGCGCTAGGCCGCGACCATCACCGACAGCAGGTCGTCGACCGACCCGACCGCGAAGGCGGTGTATTCGTCGCCGATCGCATAGGGCAGCAGCACGCGACGGCCGTGCAGCAGCGCGCCGCAGCTATAGGTGACGTTCGGAACATAGCCGCCACGCTGCTCGGCGCTGGGGAACAACAGCGGCGAGGCGGTGCGCGCCAGCACGCGCGACGGATCGTCCTTGTCGAGCAGGCACGCCCCGATGCAATAACCGCGCACCATCCCTACGCCGTGGGTGAACACCAGCCAGCCCTCGTCGATCTCCAGCGGCGAGCCGCAATTGCCGAGTTGCACGAATTCCCATGAATATTTCGGGGCCATGATCGGCGTGCCCGTTTCCCACGTGTACAGATCGTCTGAGCGCAGCAGCCAGATGTTCTCGCTATCCTGCCGCCCCAGCATCACGAACTGCCCGCCGATGCGGCGCGGGAACAGCGCCATGCCCTTGTAGCCGGTCATCGCGCCGTTCAGCGGGCGCATCTCCACGGTGCGCAGGTCGACGCCGCGCAGCAGTTCCTGACCGGCGTGCTGCCCGTCGAAGGCGGTGTAGGTGCCGATGACGCTTCGCACGCCGTCATGATCGGTGAAGTTGACGAGCCGAAGGTCCTCGACGCCCTGCCGCTGGCTGGGCAGGACCGGGAAGATCACCGTCTCCGACACCTCCTGACTATCCTCGCAGACCAGCCGCACCCATTCGTCGTGATGATGTTCGATACGCGGCGGCACACCGGCGGCGCTCGGCGGATCGACCGTCAGGTGATCGTCGCCGCGCCACGTGCCGGTACGCAGCGTGATCGAGGAGATATGGCCCTCACCGATGCCGCGCAGCGACAGGATGAAGCGGATTCCGTCGCCGTCCTGCTCCCCGTCGGGAAGCGCGACGATGCTGGGGTTGAACAATGCGGCGGATTCGAAGGCATATTCCTGGCTGAAATAGGCGCCGACCAGCAACTGCTCGTCATGGTCGAGGTCGCCCGGCCCGAGTTCGTCGCGTACCTCCGCATAGCGGCGGAGCAGCACCTGCTCGACGTTGCGATGACGCGCGCGCATCGGCGTCAGCAGCAATTCCTTCATGCGTGCGCGCATCGTGTCGTCGAGTGCGCGGATGCGATCGGCCACCGCCTGCGCGCGCGGCGGGCGGCCGTCGGCGAAGGCGTCGGGATAGCCGAAGCTGAACGGACGGACGACGGTGCGCGACGGATCGGGCCGCAGTTCGATGTCGAGTTTGGTGAAGACCTCTGCGGCGTTCATCGACGCTACCTTTTTGACATGCCGTGCCGCGAGCGGCGCGGACCGTTCGCGGCATAACCGCCCGCGCGTCCTTCGGCTCCGGAGCGCGCGCGATCATCGGTGCGGAAAGTGCGCGGGGCGTTCGTCGGCGACGCCGGCATCGGCCACGCTGCCAGTGAAGACGCGGAATAGGCGAGATCGCGGCGGCGGCCGCCACCGCGGCCGCGGACGCCGACGGCACGGACGAGATGGCGGTGGTCACCCCGACGACAAGGTGTGGGGACGCTGTCGAAATCCTGTGTCCGCGGCCGGTATGCGGAGGACCTGGACAGGCCGCCGCGCTTCTTTCGGCGCGGCGTGAGCGTAACGGAGGAAGCGCGGCGCAAGTGCCCGGCGTAAATCGCCGGGCCCTTGCCGCTGCTCATCCGACGAGGATGCAATAGGCCAGGAACGGGATGCCGACGACGAGGATCATGAACAGCAGATCGACGTCGACGAAGCGTTCAAGCGCGCGGCGCATGCCGCTGCTGCGTGGAAGATCCGCCCCGGTCGCGCCGTCGCGATCGTCATCGGCGCGGAACGGGATCGCCAACGGTGCTGGCCGGCGGGCGACGGCGGGCGGGTTGCCGTCCTGCCGAGGGGAGGCGGGGAATGCGGGCACGATCCCGCGCTGATCGATGCTGTTTGCCATGACGGTGTTTTCCGCTTTTCGAGGTCGGGAGCGCCGAAGCGGCATCCCGTACAATCCGGTCGGAAGGTCCCGAACTCGCGCGGCAAGCCGCCGAGCCCGGGCTAACCGCGTGCGGCGAGTTGGCCTGCGTGATCGCGAAAGCGCTGGAAAATAACAGCGACGGACATGAATGGAATATCGGACCGGGCGGCGCAAACGTCAACCGATATCGTGGCGGATGTTACGATCGCCGGCCGCTAAAGCCGGCTTTGCAGGTGCGTTGCCAGGGGAGGGGGGCACGCGACCTGTCACGAATCCCCGGCCGATCATGGCGGCGGCGGAGTGGTGGTCGAAGAGGTCGATCGCGTACGTGCCGCCGCTTTCGGGCAACGTCGCGTGACGGTGGAGGAGGCGAGCGGGGATGATGCGCCGGTTCACTGCCGTATCCAGGCGGGAGCGACATTCAGCGCTTCGCGAGTGCCGGATTGCTCGCGAACGAGGCTTGTCGCTCTGTTCGCGCCGACCGTGCCCCCACCAGCGGGCAGATGTGCTCCCTCGACGCGTGATTGCGAGCGTAGCGAGCAAGCCAGGTTGCGCGGAACGCTGGATTGCTTCGCCACGCTTGCGATGGCGGCGCTTGCAGGGGAACCGGCGGAATGCCGGTCGGCCCTAGGCCGCCTCGACCATCGAGAACTGCTCGGCCTCGATGAAGGCGAGCGCCATGACCGTGACGAGGCGTTCGTCGACGGTGACGATGCCCTCGATCACGCGGCGGTTGCGATAGTCACCGAGATCGGGTGGCGGTTGCATGGCATCCCGGTCGATGGAAACGATGTCGTTGACCGCATCCACGATCATCCCCTGCATCTGGTGACCGAGTTCGAGGACGATGATGACGTGGCGCGGCGAGGGTTCCGTCAGCCCCCAGCCGAGCAGCATGCGCAGGTCGATCACCGGCAGCACGATGCCGCGGAGGTTGACGACCCCGCAGATATGCGCGGGGGAGTTGGGGAGCGGCGTCGCCGCCGACCAGGCGCGGATCTCGCGGATCGCCATGACGTCGACGCCGAGCACCTGGCCACCGAGCTCGAAAGTGATGAGCTGCTGCGTGCGAAGATCCCCCATCAGAACTCGGACCATTCGGTGGACACCGCCAGCGCGGTGTTGCCGGCCGACCGCGGCGCCGATTTGGCGATCTTCCGACCGGCCGCCGCGGCGCGCGCTCGCAGGTCGTGCACGGGAGATGCCGGTGCCGCGCGCTGTTCGCCGGTGCGGAAACGCGAGATCTGCTCGATCAGGCTTTCCGCCTCGCTGGCGAGGCTGCGGGCGGCGGCGGTCGCTTCCTCGACCATCGCGGCGTTCTGCTGCGTCACGCCGTCCATCTCGCTGACGGCGGTATTGACCTGCTGGAGCCCGGTCGCCTGCTGTTCGGCGGCCGCCGCGATCTCCGAGACCAGCGCGTCGATCTCGCTGATGCGGGTGATGATGCGCGTCAGCGCCTCGCCCGTCTGACCGACCAGTTGCACGCCGGCGGACACCTGCTCGCCACTGGCGGTGATGCGCGTCTTGACGTCCTTGGCCGCGTCGGCGGAGCGCTGGGCAAGCGCGCGGACTTCGGAGGCGACGACCGCAAAGCCCCGCCCGGCGTCGCCGGCGCGGGCCGCCTCGACCCCGGCATTGAGCGCCAGCAGGTTGGTCTGGAAGGCGATGCCGTCGATGACCGAGATGATCTCGCTGATCTCGTTCGACGTACGCTCGATGCCGCCCATCGCCGCGACCGCCTCGCGAACGACGGCGCCGGACTTCTCCGCCTCGTCGCGTGCGCTGCGGACCGCCACGTTGGCGCTGCCGGCACGCTCGGCGGTGGAACGGACGTTGGTGGTGATCTCGTCCATCGCCGCAGCCGTTTCCTCGAGGCTGGCGGCCTGCTGCTCGGTACGCTGCGACAGATCGTCGGACGCGGTGCGGACCTCGTTGGCGCCGCCATTGATCTCGGCGGCGGCCTTCGCGACCTTGGCGACGGTGGATTGCAGCGACGAGGCGGCTTCGTTGAAATCGTTCTTGAGCTGGGCGAACGGACCGGTGAGGTCGGAGTTCACGCGCGAGACGAGATCGCCGCCGGCCAGATCGGAAAGGCCCTTGCCGATGCTGTCGACGATCAGCGTCGTCTGCTCGACCTTGGCGCGCTCGGCCGCGGCGAGCTGGTCACGCAGACCGACGAGCGCTTTGCTGAGATCGCCGACCTCGTCGGAACGGTCGCTGTCCGGAACGGTGACGTCCATCCGGCCCTTCGCCAACTCGCCCAGCGCCTCGGTCGCGGCGGCGACCGGCTTGGCGATCTGGCGAACCAGCATCATCAGGATCGTGACGAGCAGCGTGAGCGCCGCCAGCACGGCAACGATGGCGAGGGTGCGGATATGGCCGAATGCATCGACCGCGTCGTTGCCGGCGGATACGGCGTAACGCTTCTCGACGTCGACCAGCTCGCTGGCGGTGACGGACATCGCCTTGAATTCCTGAAGCGACTTGCCCTTCATCAGCGCAATCGCCGCCTCATCCTGCTGCGCGCGCGAGTAATCGCGCAACGTGGTGTTGGTGCCGACATAATCCTGCCAGGTCTTGTGGAACTTCTGAAGCATCACCTTGGCGTCCGCCATCTTGACGCTTGCTTCGAGAGTGGCGAGGTCGGCATCAACCTGCTGCTGGTAATCGCGCATCTGGCCCTCGGCGGCGGTCATGCCGGCGTCGTCGGACAGAAGGATGTGCAACCCCTCTACCGTGCGGAATTTGGTGGCCGCTTCCAGCATGTGCTGCGCCTGCGCCATCTTGGGCATGCGATCGTTGACGGCGAGGTCGGTGAGGTCGCGCATATTGCCGACCTGGCTCATCATGAACCAGATCAGGCCGACCAACAGCAGGCCGACGCCGCCAAACGATACCATCAACTTGGCGGATATGCGCAGGTTCTTCATCGATTTTCCCCCCCAAAAATTCTACGCCACATCTCTACGGAGTAAATGGTAAAGATCGGGTTGATACAAGTTGTTCCTGATCCGGGGGTGCAAGTTCAGCCTATAGTTTACAGAAATCAAATACTTCCGAATCGAGTTGCGATGCAAGTGCCTGGTGCGGTTTGATTTTGACGAACAGCTTGTCGAAGGTGGCGTTTTGTCCGGGCGACCCCTGCCGTGTCGTCGAGAGATGACGCGAATGCAGTACCCTCGGTCCCGCCGCACGGGCTGATTTATCAGGAGAAATCCGAAATCATGGTTGGCGTCGGGAGCAATTTGCAAGCAGCACGGAGAGACTGGCAAGCATGCCGCGCTGCAACAAGGGCGGATCGCCGCACGTCGATTATTCCGGTTATTCATCGCGCTACGTTATTTGCGCGTGCTGCTGCGGACATGCTTGCGATCGCGCGCAATGCTTTCATGCGCAGCGCAGGGCGATCACGAAGAGCGCGCCGCCGCCGGGGACCTGTTCGTGGCGGATCACCGCATCCATGCGTGCGGCGAGCGTCGCGACGATGAACAGGCCCATGCCCGCCCCGGGCGGCGCTCCGGGCGGCGACGGCTCCCCGCGCTGGAACTTCATGAACAGCCGGGCGCGCTGCGGCACGGGCACACCCGGGCCGCGATCGCGGACGCCGAGCGCGATGCGCGTCTCCTCTGGCCAGGCGGCGACGGTCACCGTCGCGCCGGCCGGGCTGAAGCGAACCGCGTTGGCGAGCAGATTGTCGAGCACCTGCCCGAGTGCGGCGGCGTCGGCGAGCGCCACGAGTGCGCGCGGCGGAAGGTCGGCGTCGATCCGCACCCCGGAAGCGCGCGCCAGCGGCGCGATGCGCGCGGCGGCACCCAGCACGACGGCGCGCACATCCTGCTCCGCCAGCTCTTCAAGCACGCGGTGCTCCGCCGCGTGGGCATCGAGCAGCCGGGTGACGAGCGCGAGCATGCCGTCGACGCTGGCGATCGTTTGATCGAGCACCTTCAACGGCAGGCCGGGATCGTGGGCGGCGCGGCGGATCGCGAGATCGAAGAGGTTGCGGATACCGTGCAGCGGGCTGCGCAGATCGTGCGCGGTGATCGCCATGAGCGAATCGAGCTCGGCATTGCGATCACGCAGCGTGTCGTTCTGCAGACGGATCACGCGTTGCTGTTCATAGTCCCGGCGCCGATTGGAGTGGATCAGCAGCGCGGCGACGACCGCGATGATCGAGGTGAGCGCGGTATTCTCGATCGCCACGAATTTCTCGGCACCGCGCGCGTCGACACGCCAGACGATCGCGCAGTAACTGGCGAAGAGCGCTGCCGTGCCGCACAGCAAGGCGCGCGGCGGGATCACGAACAACAGCACCAGCGAGAGCAGCATCAGCGGATAGGCGCTGGTCAGTCGCCCCTGCGCGCCGAGCGCGGCGACATTGAACTGCGTCATCAGCAATGCCCCGACCACGAACGCTGCCACGAACACTGCCGACCACCAGCGCGGCGGGCGACGTCGCACGATCTGCGTGAGCAGCAGGAAGGCGCAGGCGAACGGCAATTCGACATAGCGCAACGTGGCGTGGAAGCCGCCGAGCATCTCCGCGCTTTTGGTCAGGATGCCGAGCAGGCACGCGGGCTCGACCCGGCGCACATTGACCATCAGCAGCTGCGCGGCGAACGGAAGCTCGGCCTTTTCGGCAGGGGTCACGTCCCAACGCGCGAGCAGGCCCTTCACGGCAGGTCGGGCCGGATGGCATGATCCGCGGCATAGCGTTCCAGCATCCGCGCGCTGTCGAGACCGAGCTTGATCTTCAGTCGCTCCCGATAGGTGCCGACGGTCTTCACGCTGATCTGCAATTGCTGCGCAAGCGACTGGAGCGTCGCGCCGCTTCCGATCAGGCGCAGCACCTGCAACTCGCGTGCGGACAGGCCGTCGATGTCGCTGCGGCGGTCGCGCTGATGCACCACGTCGGCGAGCAGTGCCTGCTGTACCGCCTCCGCGACATGCACCGCCCCGGCGACCACACGGTCGAGCGCATGCGCCACCGTCTCCAGCGGCTCGGCCTTGGCGACATAGCCGTGCGCGCCGGCACGGATCGCGCGCGGCCCCCAGGCCAGTTCGTCGCTGCTGGAATAGACGATGATGCGCGCATCCGGCAGCAGGGTGCGAAGGTCCTCGATCATCGCGATGCCGTTGCCGTCGCCGAGCGTGAGGTCGGTGATGATGACATCGGGGGCGACCTGCTCGGCGAGCGCCAGCGCGGTGGCGACCGAAGTGGCCGCGCCGACGATCGCGTAGCGCGCGTCGCCTTCGAACAACAAGGTAAGCCCGGTGAGCACGATCGGATGGTCGTCGACGATCAACAATCGGAACAACCCCACGCCTCGCCACCCTTTTGCCGTTCGCCGCGCAGGATAATGGCCGGGCGATGCGATCGTGTCGGTCAATGACCTACACCGGGTCGGTGGCGATCGGCTAGGGGCGGCGGCGTCGACCGGGGGGACGACCAGGGCATTGCGGCGACGCGGCGGGGAAGGGGGGCTTCCCCCTGCTGTCCTGCAATGCCCCTTGCCACTTGTCCGTACGTGCCGGCCGCACGACCTTCACGAGATGGACGAAGCGGATCATCCACGACGCGTGCGGTTCGACCGGCGGGCGTTGCTGACGCTGGCCGGCGCGGGGCTGGCGGGTTGGGCAGGCGGGCGCGTGCTGTCGCGTTCCGTGCCGATCGGGCGCGACGTGTCGGCATCGGGGGCGGTGGCGGCGATCCTGGACGATGACGGCACGCCGACGAGCGGGCCGGCGGCGGCCGGGCTGCGGCTGGCGGTGTTCAGCGACTACCGCTGTCCGGCATGTCGGCAGGCGTTCCCGGCATTGGAGGCGGCGCTGGCCGCGGACGGCGACGTGCGCGTGCTGTACAAGGACTGGCCGATCTTCGGCCCGCCGTCGGAGCGCGCGGCGCAGGTGGCGCTGGCGAGCGCCGCCCAAGGGATCTACGCGCAGGTGCATCGGCGCTTGATGACCGCGCCGGGGACGTTCGACCAGCGGATGCTGCAGGACGCGGTGCGCCGTGCAGGCGGCGATTGGGCACGGTTGCTCGTCGATCTGGCGGCGGGACGGGAGCGCATCGCGGCGCAATTGCGACGCCACGCCGGGGAGGCGCAGGCGATCGCGCTGCCGGGGACACCGGGCTATCTCGCCGGCCCGCTGCTGGTGCTGGGGGCAATCGACACGGCGGACTTCGCGCGGTTGTTTGCGCGGGCGCGGGCTATGACGACGGCGGCGAAGTCGACGGAGGCGGCGACGGGATCGTGAACGCGGCGCTTTGCTTTTCCGGGCGAATGTAGATCGAGGCGAGTTGCGGAAGCTCGGCGCGCAACGCATCCTCGATCTTCTCGATCAGCGTTTCGGCGCGGCCCATGTCGAGCGTGTCATCGAAGTCCGCGCTGATCGCGACGAACACCGATTCCGGCGCCGTGTGGATCGTGCGGACGTGATTGACGTGCGTAACCTGCGGG
Organism: Sphingomonas phyllosphaerae 5.2; assembly: GCF_000419605.1. Taxonomy (NCBI): domain Bacteria; kingdom Pseudomonadati; phylum Pseudomonadota; class Alphaproteobacteria; order Sphingomonadales; family Sphingomonadaceae; genus Sphingomonas; species Sphingomonas phyllosphaerae. The sequence continues at coordinate 1,447,418 of NZ_ATTI01000001.1, forward strand.
TGGGCGGCGACGATCGCGCGCGCGCGGTCGATCACCGCCGCGTCGGCGCGCTCGCCGATCAGCAGCCCCTTGGATTCGCGCGCCAGCACCACGGCGACCGCAGCGAGGATCACGCCGATGACGACCGAGGCGTAGCCATCGAGCCGCGGATCCTCGAAATAGTGGCTGCACCACACGCCGACCGCGGCGACGACCAGCCCGATCAACGCGGCGCTATCCTCGAACAGCACGATGAAGCCGGCGGGATCCTTGGATTCGTGGATCGCCTGCCACCAGCCGAGCCCGCCGCGCTTGGCATCGAATTCGCGCATCGCGATCGTCCACGACGCGCCCTCCATCAGCGCGGCGACGCCGAGCACGATGTAGTTCACCAGCGGATCGGCAAGCGGCTCCGGCGTGACGATGTGGAGATAGCCCTCGTAGATCGAGACGCCGGCGCCGATCGCGAAGATCAGGATCGCGACCACGAACGCCCAGAAATACAGCTCGCGGCCATAGCCGAAAGGATGCGCGTGATCGGGGGCGCGGCGCGCACGCTTCTGGCCGTAAAGGAGCAGGACCTGGTTACCGCTGTCGACCAGTGAGTGGACGCCCTCCGTCAGCATCGACGACGATCCGGAGATGGCGGCGGCGACGAACTTGGCGACCGCGATGCCGAGGTTGGCGGCCAGCGCGCCGAACAGGACGATATTGTCGCGCCAGCCCTTGGGTTTCGTTTCGCTCACGCCGGCTCCTTCGATGTGGAGGCGAGACGCGACGTGGGGGTGCATGGTTCCATCCCGGGCGGTATCGCTTTGCGGCATCGTGCGTTGCGCGAAGCATGAATGACGATCGTAATCGTGCCGCGGACGGGAACCGCGCTACCGAAGAGCAGCAGGCGGAGGATCGCGAGGCGGAGGAACATACCGCGCCGGCCGCGCGCGTCGTCCACGCCGCCGTCGCCGAGCAGGGCAAGGAAGAACTGAAGCGGCCGGTGTCGTCGCTCTTCTGGTCGGGGATCGCGGGCGGGATCGCGATCTTCGCATCGGTGTGGGCGACGGGGGCGCTGCATCATTATCTGCCAAAGGCGGAATGGACGCCCGCGGTGAGTGCGCTGGGTTATCCGCTCGGCTTCCTGATCGTGGTGCTGGGGAGGTGGCAGCTCTTTACCGAGCAGACGATGGTCGCAGTGCTGCCGGTGGTGCGCCGGCCCTCCCGGCGTGGGCTGGCGGCGCTGGCGCGGCTGTGGTCGACGGTGTTGCTGGCCAATATGATCGGCGCGGCGGCGGCGGCTGCGCTGGCGGTGTTCGGCGGCGCGCAGCCGGCGGCGATTCTCGGCGGGGTAGTGGAGGCGTCGGCCAAGCTGCTGGAGCGAACGCCGATCGAGACGCTGTGCCAGGCGATCCCGGCCGGCTTCCTGATCGCGTCGGTGGCGTGGATCCGGTCCGCGGTGGACGACAGCGGGTTCTGGATCGTGTTCGCGATCACCTATGCGATCGCATTGTGCGGGTTCGCGCACGTGATCGCGGGGGCGGCAGAGGCGTTCGTGCTGCTGTGGCACGGTGATGCCGGGTTCGGCTGGGTGCTTGGCGGGTTCCTGCTGCCGGCGCTGATCGGGAACATCATCGGCGGCACCGGGCTGTTCGCGCTGTTGGCGCATGCGCAGGTGCGGGACGAGATCTAGGGCGATCGACATTCTACGCCTCACGAATGCCGGGCTGTCCGCCAATGAAGATTATCCATCTGTCAGGGCGCACCACGCTGGATCGCGCAGGTTTGCGACCGTTACCCGTCATTGCGGGCAGAGCGAAGCAATCCAGCGTTCCACGCGGCGCCCTGGATTGCTTCGCTACGCTCGCAATGAGCGCGCTTGCCGGGTTCTTCGCCATGAGGAATGGTGGGAGACCTCTGCCCGAACGTGGGAGCGCGAGTGGCGCGAATAGCTGGATATCGCCATTGGCGGTCCGGCACCCGTGAGATGCTGAATATCGATCCTGCCTGATGCCCGCTGTCGAAGCGGAGCGCGTTGCGGCGGATTATGCATGAACGGAGGGCCGGAGCCCTCCGGGATGTGCATGACCGTTTCGGCGGAGCGTGGTTCGGAATGATCGGCGCGGCGCCTAGCCGAAGCGACCCTTGAGCATCGCCCATGCCGCGCGCAGGCCATATGCCTCGCCGCCCTTCGGCCGGCCCGGTCGTGCGGCGGGGCGCCACGCGAAAGTATCGAGATGCGCCCACGGCAGCTCCGCAGGCACGAAGCGGCGCAGGAACAGCGCCGCGGTGATCGCGCCAGCGAAGCCGCCGTCGGGTGCGTTGACGATGTCCGCGATGTCGGACTTCAGCATGTCGTCGTACCCGTTCCACAGCGGCAGCCGCCACAATGGATCGCGCACGGCCTCGCCCGCAGCAAGCAATTCGGCGGCGAGCGCCTCGTCCTGCACGAACGTCGCCGGCAGTTCCGGCCCCAGCGCGACGCGCGCGGCACCGGTAAGCGTCGCGAAGTCGATCAGCAGGTCGGGCGCGCCCTCGACCGCCTTCGTCAACGCGTCGCCGAGGATCAGCCGGCCTTCCGCATCGGTGTTGGTGTTCTCGACCGTCAGGCCCTTGCGCGTCGCGAGCACGTCGCCGGGACGGAAGGCGTTGCCGGCGATGGCATTCTCGACCGCGGGGATCAGCAGGTGCAGCCGCACCTTCAGCCGCGCCTGCATCACCAGCCCGGCGAGCGCGAGCGCATGGGCAGCGCCGCCCATGTCCTTTTTCATCAGCCGCATGCCCGCCGACGGCTTGATATCCAGCCCGCCCGAATCGAAGCACACGCCCTTGCCGACCACGGCGACGCGCGGGTGCGCGGGGTCGCCCCATTCCAGCTCGATCAGCCGCGGTGCGCGGTCCTTCGCCGCAGCCTGCCCGACCGCGTGGATCATCGGATAGCCGATCGCCAGCGCGTCGCCGCGCGTCACGGTGACGGTCGCACCGTGCGTGGCGGCGAGCGCGTCGGCCTCCGCCTCCAGCTCGGCCGGGCCGAGGTCGCTGGCGCCGGTGTCGACCAGATCGCGGACGCGCGCGGTGGCGGCGGCGAGGCGCACCGTCTCGTCGATCGTCGCGACATCGGGCGTGAGCAGCACGCGCGCGGTGGCGGGCTCGAGCTTGCGGTAGCGCGTGAAGCGGTGCTGCGCGAGCAGCCAGCCGAGCCCCGCCGCGCCGGTGGCGCCGCCATCCGCCAGCCGGTACGTCCCTTCCGGCAATCCTTCCCCGAGCGAGGCGATCCGCCACGGCGACTCGAGCGCCTCGTCGCAGACCAGCAGCATCGCCCAGTCCTCCGCCGCCTCGCCGGGCAGGATCGCGCGATTGCCGGCGCGCCCGGTGACTTTGTTCGCAGCGACGGCGGTACGAATACGCGCGGGCTGCCGTGCCAGCCACTCGGCGAAGCGATCGGGGTGGACGACGTGGATGTCGCGCGCGGGCTGGCCGCGATCGGGCTGGAGCAAAGCGGTAAAGTCGGTCATCGCCGGACCAAAGCAGGACTTGCCCGCACACGCAACGCGCGGTTTCCTTGGGACGCGCGGCATCCTACATCGCGCCGCATGACGACACATTCGACTCGCATGCTGATCCTGGGTTCCGGGCCCGCCGGTCTGTCCGCCGCCATCTATGGCGCGCGCGCCGGGATGGCACCGATCGTGGTGCAGGGCATCCAGCCCGGCGGCCAGCTGACCACCACCACCGATGTCGAGAATTATCCCGGCTTCAAGGAAGTGATCCAGGGGCCGTGGCTGATGGAGCAGATGCAGGCGCAGGCCGAGCATGTCGGCACGCGGTTGATGTGGGACACGATCGTCGAGGTCGACCTGACCGCGCGGCCGTTCCGCCTGATCGGTGACGGCGGCGACGTGTACGAGGGCGAGGTGCTGGTGATCGCGACCGGCGCGCAGGCCAAGTGGCTGGGGCTGGACAGCGAGGATGCGATGAAGGGCAAGGGCGTCAGCGCCTGTGCGACGTGCGACGGCTTCTTCTATCGCGGCAAGAAGGTGGCGGTGATCGGCGGCGGCAACACCGCGGTCGAGGAAGCGCTGTACCTGACCAATCACAGCGACGACGTGACGCTGATCCACCGCCGCGATTCGCTGCGCGCCGAGCGGATCCTGCAGGAGCGGCTGTTCGCGCACCCTGGCGTGAAGGTGTTGTGGAACAAGGAAGTGCGCGAGTTCGTGGACGGCGGCGGCAATGCCGGGCTGGTCGCGCTGTCGCTGGAGGATACGCAGACCGGCGAGGTGTCGCGGATCGACGTCGACGGCGGGTTCGTCGCGATCGGGCATCATCCGGCGACCGAGCTGTTTCGCGGCCACCTGGCGCTCGATGAAGACGGCTATATCGCGGTTGAGACCGGCTCGACGCGCACCAGCGTGCCGGGCGTGTTCGCGTGCGGCGACGTGATGGACAAGGTATATCGCCAGGCGGTGACCGCGGCGGGGACCGGGTGCATGGCGGCGCTGGACGCCGAACGCTTCCTGGCGGCGGCGGAGTTCGAGGCGGTGAAGGAAGCCGCTGAATAGCGTCGCTCGCAAGGTCGGCGTACCCGCGATCGTGAAGATCGCGGATGTCGGAAGCGGCAAAGCGCCCGCTTTACTTCATCCCGGAGCTGAGCCGCGACGTGCTGCTCGCGCGGGAGGCGTGCCGAGGCGGAGCGCATCGTCGAGCCGCTGCCTCCGCAGCGGGAGGTCGGCGCGACGCGTGCTTCACGTCGTCCGGCTGATCCGGGATCATGCTTTCGCTCCGGCGCTCGTGGTGACACCGGACCGGGCGGCGCGCCCGGCCGGACGCGCGCGTCAGACCAGCGCCTTGCCCGCCGCGAAGGTGACCAATGCGCCGAACGTCTCCAGCATCTCGCCATCGACCTCGTCGTCCTCGATGACGATGCCGAGCCGGTCTTCCAGCTCGGTCAGCACGCCCGCGACGGCCATCGAATCGAGTTCGGGCAATGCGCCGAACAGCGGCGTCCCGGCATGGAAGGCGGCGGCGCGGTCCGGCGAGAGCGCCAGCACGTCGACCAGCACCGCGCGTACGGTCGCCTCGATCTCGCTCCTGCCTTCGGGAATCACGCATCCTCCGCCATGTCGCACCGCACCATCGGCGGCGATCCGCGTGGCGTTAGGCGCAAGGGGTGGATTCCGCAACGCCCGAGCCTAGAAGGTGCGGCATGGTGTCCCTCGATGCTACGCCCCGCCCGATCGACCACGTCCTGCGCGGGGAGGCGAGCGCGCCGGCGCTGGTCGATCGTGAAGGGGCGGTCGATTATGCCGCCGCCGAAAACGCGGTGGCGCGGATCGCGGGGTGGCTGGCGGCGCTGAGGCTGGCGCCGGGATCGCGCGTGGCGACGTGGCTGCCGAAGACGCGGGCGGCATGCTGGATGCCGCTGGCGGCCGCGCGCGCCGGGCTGGTGCATGTGCCGGTCAACCCGGTGCTGCGCCGCGCGCAGGTGGCGCATATCCTGACGGACAGCGGTGCGGCGCTGCTGCTGACGCAGGCTGCGCGCGCGGCGACGCTGGAGCCCGGCGACGTGCCGGCCGAATGCCTGGTCATGACCGAGGCAGGCGAGGGCGACGCGCTGCCGCGGTCGGATGCCGACCCGGAGGCGCTGGCGGCGTTGCTCTACACCTCCGGGTCCACGGGGCGGCCGAAGGGCGTGATGCTGAGCCACGCCAATTTGTGGCTCGGTGCCATCGGCGTGGCGCATTATCTGGCGCTGGCACCCGAGGACCGCGTGCTGGCGGTGCTGCCGCTGGGGTTCGATTACGGACAGAACCAGCTGTTCTCGACGTGGGCGGCGGGGGCGTGCGTCGCGCCGCTCGATTACCTGACCGCGCGTGACGTGGTGAAGGCGGTCGAGCGCGTCGCGGCGACGACGCTGGCCGGCGTGCCGCCGCTGTGGACGCAAGTGCTGGAGGCGGACTGGCCGGCCGAGATTGCGGCGCGGCTGCGGCGGCTGACCAATTCCGGCGGCGCGCTGACCCCGGCGATGGTGCGGGCGTTGCGCGCGCGGTTTCCGGCGGCGCGATTGTTTCCGATGTACGGGCTGACCGAGGCGTTCCGCTCGACGTATCTCGACCCGGCGCTGGTCGATGCGCACCCCGATTCGATCGGGCGCGCGGTGCCGTTCGCCGAGGTACTGGTAGTGCGCGGCGACGGCACGCTCGCCGCGCCGGGCGAGCCGGGCGAGCTGGTCCATGCCGGGCCGCTGGTCGCGCATGGTTATTGGCGCGATGCCGAGCGGACGGCGGCGCGGTTCCGCGCCGCGCCGGCGAGTTCGCGTTACGGTGGCACGGCCGTGTGGTCCGGGGACACGGTCGTCGCGGACGAGGCCGGGTTGCTGCGCTTCGTCGGACGCGACGACGAGATGATCAAGACCGCCGGCCACCGGGTCAGCCCGCAGGAGGTCGAGGAAGCCGCGACTGCCGGCGACGAAGTGGCGGAGGCGGTCGCGGTCGGGGTGAGCGACGCGCGGCAGGGGCAGGCGATCGTACTGGTCGCGCGCGGACCCGCGATCGGCGAAGCGGCGCTGCGCGCGCGGCTGAAGCGTGCGTTGCCTGCCTATATGCAGCCGGTACGGATCGACTGGCACGACGAACTGCCGCGCAATGCCAACGGCAAGCTGGACCGCGCCGCAATCGCGGCGGCGGCGCGGGAGGTACGCGTATGAAGCCGATGGGGCCGATCCCGCCTGCATTCGGGGAGCAATCCGGCGCGCTGACGATCGGCGGGCACGATGCGTCGGCACTGGTCGCGACGCATGGCGCGCCGCTGTTCGTTTATGACGCCGCGCTGGTCGCGGGGCAGGTGGCGCGGTTCCGCGCGGCGATGCCGGCGATCGACCTGCATTATGCGATCAAGGCCAATCCGTTGCCCGCGCTGCTGGCGCGGATCGCGCCGGTGGTGGATGGGCTTGACGTCGCCTCGGGCGGCGAACTGGCGCGCGCGCTGACGGTCAAGCCGGGAGCGGCGATCAGCTTCGCGGGGCCGGGCAAGCGCGACGCGGAGCTGGAGGCGGCGATTGCGGCAGGCGCGACGCTCAATCTGGAATCGGCGGGAGAGGCACGACGCGCGTTGGCGGCGGGCGATCGGCTGGGCGTGCGCCCGCGCGTTGCGGTGCGGGTGAACCCGGATATGGAACTGCGCGGGTCGGGGATGAAGATGGGTGGCCGTGCGTCACCGTTCGGTATCGATGCCGAACATGCCGCAGCGGTGGTGCGTGACGTGATCGCGGGTGGCGCGGACTGGCGCGGACTGCACATCTATGCCGGCTCGCAGGCGCTGGACGCGGGTGCGGTGATCGAGATGCAGGCCGCGACGCTGGCGCTGGCGGCCCGGCTGGCCGAGCAGGTCGGCGTCACGCCGCCGCTGGTCAATCTCGGCGGTGGATTCGGGGTGCCGTATTTCGCGGGCGACGTCGCGCTGGACGTCGAGGCGGTCGGCGCGGCATTGGGCGAAGCGCTCGCGATGCGGGGCGCAGCGCTGCGCGACAGTCGCTTCGCGATCGAACTGGGGCGGTGGCTGGTCGCGGAAGCGGGCGTCTATCTGACGCGCGTCGTCGACGTGAAGGCGAGCCGCGGCGAGACCTTCGTCGTGGTCGATGGCGGGCTGCACCACCAGTTGGCGGCAAGCGGCAATTTCGGAACGGTGGTGCGCCGCAACTATCCGCTGGCAGTGGCGGCGCGGATGGGCGCGGCGGCGGCAGGCGAGGTGTCGGTGGTCGGATGCCTGTGCACCCCGCTCGACCGGCTGGGCGACCGCGTCGCGCTGCCGCCCGTCGCGGAGGGCGAGGTGATCGCGATCTTCCTTGCCGGTGCCTATGGCGCGACGGCGAGCCCGGCGGCGTTCCTCGGCCACCCGGCGCCGGCGGAACTGGTCGTGTGACCTCAGTTGCGGCGTCGCGTACGATGACGGAGCGGGCGTCTAGGCGGCGAGCGTAGCGAACGCTGGCCGCAGCGGCGCGGCCGTTTCTTCCTCGATACGGTCGCGGCCGGCGCGCTTTGCGCGGTAGAGCGCCTGATCGGCAGCGGTGAGCAGGTCGCCGAGGGTGCGCTCGCCCGACTGCCCGATGGCGAGCCCGATGCTGACCGTGAGTCTGGACGCACCCGGCGTATGGCGCAGCTCGCGGGTGCGCGCGGCGATCCGCCCGGCCAGCGCGAGCGCATCGCGGTGAGAGACGCCGACCAGCAGCACGGCGAATTCCTCGCCGCCGATCCGTGCCGGCATCGCGCAATGCCCGCTGCCCAGTGCGTCGAGCAGCGCCCCTGCGAACAGCACGAGCGCACGGTCGCCCGCCGAATGACCCCAGCGATCGTTGACCTGCTTGAAATGGTCGAGGTCGAGCATCAGCAGCGTCGCGCCATGCGGGGCGGCGGCGGCGGGTACCGCGCGTTCCATGAAGGCGCGACGATTGAGCAGCCCGGTCAGCGAGTCGGTGGTCGCTGCCTCGCGCTGCCGCTGCGCCTCGTTGCCGAGCTCCAGCGTGGTTACCGACAGCACCAGCGTGAGATAGATCGCGATATAGGCCAGCAGCCACAGCCCTGGCAGCGGCGACGCGCTATGCAGCGGCACGAGGATATCGCTGCGCAACGCGGTATAGGCGGTCATCGCCAGCGACGTCGCCGACAGCAGCAACAACAGCGTCGCCGTCAGCCAGCGGCTGGGCGAGCGATAACCATGGATACGGCGCAGCAGCTCCGTCGACATCGCGAGGCAATAAGTGGTGAAGGCGAGCGTCGCGACGACGTTTCGCACCGCCTCGGCCGTGAAAAACGCCGGGATCAGGCATGCGGCAGTCCAGACGACCGCGCCGCTCCAGACGGCCAGCGGCCGGCGCGGACGCGCGTGGACCAGCCGTACCCCGGCCCACAGGAAGGCGAAGACCTGGATGAAGCAGACCTGCGCTGCCCACACGGCCAGCCAGTCCGGCGCGACGCCGCGCAGCATGTAGCACAGGCAGCCGAACACCCCGGCGGTGATCGAACAGGCGGTCCACAGATGAATGCGCTCCTGGCGCCGGCCGAGCCATAGCGTCCAGAAGTATAGCGCCATCACGACCTCGATCGTCGTGCTAGCGATGAACAGCGTCGCCACGTCCAGCGTCACCGAAAGCCCCCCATGTCGCGGCCCCCCGGCGCGCTAACCTAGTATAGCGCGGGCGTGACATTCACGGCAAGTGGCCGTGATGACAGGAATATTCGACAGCCTCGCTGTCGTTCACGCGATCAGCGCAACAGCAGCGCCAGCGCCCCGAACAGCGTGGCACCACCGATCGGGGCAACGAGCAGCAGGAGCACGTTGACGCCGATGATCGTCGCGAGCGTCTTTTCCTGCCGCGCGGTCAGCCGCGGCGCCGGGCGGCGTGGCTGCCACGGCGGAGGTGGCGGCTGGTCGCGGAAATCGACGAACATGCGCAGGCTCCGGCAGGTCGGGAACACGATGCTAGGCGCTTGTAAGGAAAGGATCAATCCTGACGTCGCCATGGCTGATGCGCGCGCCGAAAGCTGCTATGCCAGCAACAGCGCCATGGTCGACAGGGGACAGGGACGTGCCCGTCGCCCGCTGCGCCAGGGAGATGGATCATGCGACTTGCTTCGATCGGCATGGCGATCGCGTTCGCCTGCAGCACGACGACCCCCGCGACCGCCGCGGTCTTCACCTACGTCGTCACCGGGACGGTCGTCGGCGACACCAGCAACCAGGGAACCGCCTTCGGCGAGAACGTGCTGGGCAGTACGTTCTCGGCACGGTTCGAGGTCGACGATGCGGCGCCGCTGGCGCTGTATGCCGCGGATGCCGGCGGATCGTCGGCACAGGGCGGCGGGCTGATCCAGGACGGCACGCGGCCGCCGGTGAGCGCGGTACTGACGATCAACGGGAAAGACTATGCGATCCGCACCGGCGACAAGAACGAGCCGCCGGCGTGCTTCCCGAGTGGCGAATGCTATGGCGCGTCGTCCTTCATCGACGACGCGGGCGGGGTGGTGAAGAACGTGGCCGCGCGGCAGCTGGACCTGTTCGCCGGCTATGACAGCTACGACAGCTGCTGCGCGGATTACGGCAGCTACTCCAGCAGTTCGACCGACGACCTGCGCTTCACGCTGGCCGATGCCGCGTTCATCGTGCCCGATTACCGGCAGGCGGGGACGTTCGGTGTGACGGGCACGGGAAGCTTCCTGACCGCCCGCAGTTATTTCGATCGCAGCGGCGGGATCGACTACGACACGCGGCTGTCGTTCGCGGCGACCTCGTTGCGGGTGGACGGCGCGGTGCCGGAGCCGGCAACCTGGGCGCTGATGATCCTTGGCTTCGGGCTGGTCGGCGCCGTGTTGCGGCAAGGGCGCGTGCCAGCCGGCCGGCCGGCGCGCGCGGCGTAGCTCACGCGGCCTGCGGGATCGCGTCGCGACGGCGATGACGGATGTGGTCGTCGATCGCGGCCACGATCGGGTCGACCAGTTCGGGCGGCAGCGTATGGCCCATGCCGTCGATCTCCAGCAGCCGCGCGCCCGAGATCGCGCGCGCGGTGTCGCGGCCGCCCGCCACCGGTACCAGCGGATCGTCGCTGCCGTGGATCACCAGTGTCGGCGCGGTGATGCGGCGCAGGCGATCGGTGCGATCGCCATCCGCGATGATCGCGGCGATCTGACGCAGGAAGCCGGTCGGGCAGCGGTTGCGCAGCGTCTCGCCCCGAATGCGTTCGGCCATGACCGCGTCCGCCATCGGGAAGCGCCCGCCCACCGCACGCCCGGCGATCGTGCCATGCGCGACGATCGCCTCGATTTCATCGCTCTTCGGATGGCGCAGCAGCAGCGCGGTAGCGCGCATCGTCGGGCGCGAGCAGGACGGGTTGCCGGTGGTCGACATGATCGAGGTGAGCGTGCGCACCCGTTCCGGCCAGCGTGCCGCGATCAGCTGCGCGATCATCCCGCCCATCGAGGCACCGACGACGTGCGCGCGGTCGATTCCCAGCGCGTCGAGCAGTCCGATCGCATCCTGCGCCATGTCGGTGAGGGTATAGGGCACCGCGGGCACGCGCCCGAACTGCATCTGCATCGCCGTCCACACGATGTGCGGCGCACCGAGATGATCGAACTTGGTGGAGAGCCCGACATCGCGGTTGTCGTAGCGGATCACGCGATAGCCGCGCTCCGCCAACGCATCGACCATCGCCTGCGGCCAGCGTACCAGTTGCGCGCCCAGACCCATGACCATCAGGATCACCGGGCCGTCGCGTGGCCCCTCGTCCTCATATTCGATCTCGATCCCGTTCGCCCGTACCGCTGCCATCGCCTGCTCCGTCGCGCCACCTCGAACGCTTGTGTGGAAAAGTTTCGACGTCCTTGTAGGCTTCGTAACATTAATGCAACATTTCGGGTTCTGGTTCCGCTCCTTCCTTTCCCATGTTAGCGCAGGTGTCCCATGGCCGAACGCCTCCAACTCGATCAGTTCCTGCCGTATCTGCTGTCGGTCACCTCGAACCGGGTCAGCGGCCGGATCGCGAGCGCGTATGAGACGCTGTTCGGGCTGACGATCCCCGAATGGCGGCTGGTGACGCTGATCGCGGAACATGCGCCGATCACGCAGGCGCAATTGTGCGACCGCAGCCGGATGGACAAGGTGACGGTCAGCCGCGCGGCGATCTCGCTGACGCAGCGCGGGCTGCTGGGGCGCACCCCCAACGCCACCGACCGCCGTTCGCATCATCTGCGCTTGAGCACCGACGGCGAAGCGCTGTACGCGCAGGTCGCGCCGCAGGCCGCCGCGCTGGAGCGGCGGATCTTCGGGCGTTTCAACGCGCGTGAACTGGCGCAGTTTACGGACATGCTGCGGCGGATCGACGCCGCGGTCGAGGAGGAAGACTGAATGGCGCAAGTGCCGTTGATCGCGGGCGTGGAACTGGGCGGCACGAAGTGCATCGCGGTGCTCTCCAGCGGGCCCGACGCGATCCTGGAGGAGGTACGCGTCCCCACCACCCGGCCCGAGGAGACGTTGCCCGCGCTGGAGGCGGCGATGGACAAGTGGCGCGGCGTGGCGGCGATCGGCATCGCCAGCTTCGGCCCGGTTTCGATCGACCCGCAATCGGCCGATTACGGCAAGATCACCTCGACGCCGAAGCCGCACTGGGCGGGCACGGACATCGCGCGCCGGCTCGCGGCGCGCTACGGCGTGCCGGTCGGCTTCCACAGCGACGTGGTGGGCGCGGCGATGGCCGAGGCGCGCTGGGGTGCGGGGCAGGGGCTGGGCGATCTGGCCTATGTCACGGTCGGCACCGGCGTGGGTGCGGGCATGATCGCGCACGGCCGCCCGGTCGACGGGCTGACCCATAGCGAGTTCGGCCATATCCGCCCGGTGCGGCTGCCCGGCGACGACTGGGCCGGCGTGTGCCCATATCACGGCGCGTGCGTGGAGGGTCTGGCGGCCGGCCCGGCGATCGCGGCGCGCACCGGCATCAAGGGCGAGGACCTTCCACAGGATCACGAGGCGTGGGAGACGGTGGTCGGCGCGCTGTCGTCGCTGTTCGCGACGCTGACGCTGACCGGCGTCCCGCGGCGCATCGTGCTGGGCGGGGGCGTGATGGTGGGCAACCCATGGCTGCTGCCGCGGCTGCGCGCGGCGACCGCGACGAGCCTGAACGGCTATGTGGCCTTGCCGGCGGTGGCGGACATGGAGACGTTCATCGTCCCGGCCGCGCTGGGCGGTAACGCCGGCCCGCTGGGCGCGGTGGTGCTGGGCGCACAGGCGCTGGAAGACCGGACCGGCGCCGCGACGGGGTCGTTGCTGCGCGGCTGACGGGCGGGCGGAGGCGCCCGGGCGCCGCCCTCGCGCATGTCGCGTGGGTGAGCTGCGGGCTTGGCAGGTCGGTGCGCTATGTGACGTTCGTCTCTCCGGCGTCGTTGCGCGCGTGACGAAGCAATCCTGGGCGTCCTGGTCCGGCGCTGGATTGCTTCACGACGCTCGCAATGACGCACCGGTGGCGCGGAGATCTCGTCGGGTTCGGGCAACGCTCGCCGTATCTACTTCAATCGAGACGATCCGTGGGCCGGCATCCCGGACCTGATCCGGAAAGCCGCTTCGGCTGCCGTACCTGAGTGGCGCGACCCGGATCACGTCGGGGAAGGAACATGGCAACGATCGATCCGGCGTGGAACGCACGTCCGCATCCCACGCGCGCCATCCGATCACCCCAGTGCGTATGCCTCCGCCGCCGCGACCTGTTGGTCGCCGGGGCGTACGCCGGTGTAGAGCACGAACTGCGCCAGCGCCTGCAAGGTCGCGATCTGCGCGCCGGTCACCACGCGCTTGCCCGCCGCCTGCGCCGCGCGAAGCAGCGGGGTCTCGACCGGCTTCGCGACCGCGTCGATCACTATCTGCGCCGCCGCGATCTGTTCCTGCGCGAACGCCAGCGCGTCCTGGTCGGCACCGGTCATCCCGACCGGCGTGACGTTGACGAGCAGCGGCGCCTCGCCCGCGGCCGTCGCCTGCCAGCCGAGACCAAGCCGCTCCGCCAGCGCGCGCCCGGCGGCCTCGTTGCGTGCAGCGATCGTACCTTCGGTAAAGCCAGCGTCGACCAGCGCGGTCGCGACCGCCTTCGCCATCCCGCCGCTGCCACGCAGCAGGAACGGCACGCGCGGCAGCGGCTCGATCAGCTCGCGCATCGCGCTGTAATCGGTGTTGAAGCCCAGCAGTTCGCCGTCGTCGTTGACGATCGTGTTCACGCTGTCGATCGCCGCCGCCGAGTCACGCAGGCCATCAAGCATCGGGATCACCGCTTCCTTGAACGGCATCGACACCGCGCAGCCGCGGATGCCGAGTGCACGGATGCCGGCGATCGCGCCGCCCAGGTCGGTGGTGGTGAACGCCTTGTAGACGTAATCCAGCCCGAGCGCGTCGTAGAGGTGATTGTGAAAGCGCGAGCCGAACGTGCCGGGACGCGCGGCGAGCGACATGCAGAGACGGGTGGCGGGACCGATCGGCGGCTTCATCGGCGAATTCCTTCGTTCACAAGGGCAACGCGGGTTGCACGACGTCCTCGTCGCGCAGGATGCCCGACAGCGTCAACCCGAGCAGCCGCACCCCGCCGGGAAGTGGCAGCAGCGGCGCGAGCAACCCGCGCCCGAGATCGAGCAGCAGCGCCTGCGTGTCGATCGGCCCGGCCAGCGATCGTGCGCGGGTGAGCGTGGTGAAATCGGCGCGTCGCACCTTCAGCGTCGCGGTGCGCCCGCGCACGTCGGCGCGCTCGACCCGCAGCCATGCCGCCGCCGCCACCGTCTCCAGCGCGGCATCGATCTCGTGCACGTCGGTCAGGTTGATCTCGAAGGTCCGTTCTGCGCCGACCGACTTGGCGCGGCGCTCGGACCGCACCGGGCGTTCGTCGATGCCGCGCGCGGCGCCATGCAGGTAATCGGCATGGCTGCCGAAATGCGCGCGCAGGAAGTCGAGCGGGCGGTCGCGCAGATCGGCGCCGGTGTGGATGCCGAGCCGCGCCATCTTCTCGGCGGTGACCGGGCCGATCCCGTGGAAGCGCTTGACCGGCAATGCGGCGACGAACGCCGCACCCTTTGCAGGCGGGATCACGCACATGCCGTCCGGCTTGTTCTGGTCGGAGGCGAGCTTGGCGATGAACTTGTTGTAGCTGACTCCGGCCGAGGCGGTGAGCCCGGTGTCGGCATGGATACGCGCACGGATTTCGGCGGCGATCGCGCTGGCCGAGCCAAGCCGGCGACGATCCGCACTGACGTCCAGATAGGCTTCGTCCAGCGACAGCGGCTCGATCGCGTCCGCATAATCGGCGAAGATCGCGTGGATCTGCCGGCTGACCGCGCGATAGACGTCGAAGCGCGGCGGCACGAAAACCAGCTCGGCACAGCGGCGTGCCGCCACCACCGACGGCATCGCCGAGCGTACGCCGAACGCACGCGCCTCGTAACTGGCCGCCGCCACCACGCCGCGCGCGCGATTGCCGCCCACCGCGACCGGCCGTCCGCGCAGCTCGGGCGCGTCGCGCTGTTCGACCGACGCATAGAAGGCGTCCATGTCGACGTGGATGATTTTGCGGGGTTCTGGCACGGATCACGCTGACGTTGCAGCGGATTAACCCAAAGCGCCGCTGCTCGCCAGCGAAAACGGAACAAAGCGCGAATAGTGGCGGCTATGCCGCGCGTAATGTCGCGATGATCCGCCCGCATTCGACCTGCAACGTCTCGGCGCGGGCGCGGACCTCGCCGCCGATCTCGCGCGTCAACAGCGCGGCGTCCGTGGTTTCGGAAAGCGACTGCGCGATCGCGCCGACCGCTTCGTCGATCGTCGCGGCGCTATGATCGATGGCGTCGATCGCACGGGTCATGTCGTGCCCGGCGCGCTCCTGCTGCGCGACCATCCCCGCGGTTTCGCGTGCCGAGCGGTCGAGCGTCGCGATCGCGTCGTGCAGTGCGACGACGCGCGCCACCGTCGATCCGGTCGCCTCGCGAATACCGGCGATGCGAATCTGAATATCGCCGCTGGTCTCCGCGGTCTGCGTCGCGAGCGTGCGGACTTCCTGTGCGACGACCGCAAATCCGCGCCCGGCCTCGCCCGCGCGCGCCGATTCGATGCGTGCGTTAAGCGCGAGCAGGTTGGTCTGGCCGGTCAGCGCGCTGATCCGCTGTGCGGCGCTCTCGACCGCATGGACACTGCTTTCCAGCGCCTCGTTGGCGGCGAAGGCGGCGGCGGAATGGTGCGACGCATCGAAGGCCAGTTGCGCGGAGCGTTGCGCCTCGCCGCCGATGCGCTTCACCATCCCGGTCAGGTCGGCGACGGTGTGGAGCATCCCGCGCATCGCGTCGGCGCTGTCGCGGCAGCGGTCACGCGCGGTGCCCGCCTCGCGTTGTTGCTGCTGGATCGTGCCCAGCGTGCGATCCGCGCTACCGTCCAGTGCGCGGGCTGCGTCCAGCAATTGCGCGACCAGCCCGGCGACCGACAATTCGAGTTGGCAGGCGAGATCGTGTGCCGCGGCGCGGAGCTGCGTGCGATGGTGCTCGTCGGTTTCGGCACGGCGGCGCGCCTGCGCGATGGCGTCGGCGCGCGCGTCCTCCGCGTCGACGCGGGCGCGATCGGCTTGTGACAGCGCAGCCTCCACCTCGCGCAGCGCCGCGCCACGAGCGGCCACGGCGGTGGCGGAGGCGGCCAGAGCGGCCTCCAGCCCGCTGCCGGTGCGCAGCACGTACCTGACCAGCACGCCGGCCAGCATCAGGAACAGCCCGACCCCGAGCAGGAGCATCGGCAGCATCTGGCGGAGCGCGCGCATGCCGGGCGCGGACGGCCGCCATGCGAGTACGCCGATCGGGCGCTGGTGATCGTCGAGGATCGCCGCCGAATGCACGGGATCGTAGCGTTCGTCCGGTCTGGTCCAATGCAGCCCCGGCAGGTCGAAGATGTTGGCGAGCGCCGCCAGTCGCGCGGCGTCGAGCAGAAACGCGCCGACCAGCAGTCGTGGAGGCCCCGCCGGGGAGGGTTTGCCCTGCGACGCGGGGATGATCGGCGCCGCGGCGATGACGGCGGGCTTTCCGCCCAGCAGGACCGTCATCACCTTCACATGTCGGGTGCGGCGCGCCGCATCGACGGTTGGCGGTGCGCTGGACACCAGTTCGCGCGCGATCGCGGGGCTGGTGAGCCGCGCCAGAGAAGGCAGCGGGTGCAGATGGCCATCGACCGCAAACAGGGTGGCGCCGCGGTGATCGACGATCAGCGTCGGTGATCCGCCGCCGACCAGGTTGGTCATCACCCACTTTCGGTCGAAGGCGCCGTAAACGTGATCCGCCGCGGCGTCCCAGCGCGAAGGGGAGAGCGCTGCTTCGCCGACCGCCTCGCCCTCGTACTTGATCGCGCCGCGCGCCTTGGCGCGCACCAGTGCGGCGGCATCCGTGTCGAGCTGGCTGACGAGGAAGGCGACGATCAACGCCCCGCTGAGCAATGCGATCGCGATCAGCGCAAGCAGCAGCCACAGCATCGAGCGCGTGCCTCCGCCCGTCGTCGCCGTCGGCGTGCGGAGCGACGAACGCAGGCGGGCGAGAAGCACGTGCAACGACATGATCCGCCGTCGTAACCAAATAACGTTGACGATCCGCTAACCTACTTCCGGTGATCGTCGCTGCTGCTCAGTAACGATCCTGCGTCGCCGGGGCCGCGGCTCGTCACGTGGCAGGGCCGCTTGGCATCAGGGGAGCCAGTGCGGGCGCGAACTCATCCACCTTCATGGCGGCCCTGATGTTGCGAGAGATGGCGCCGGACGCGGTCAAGCATCTGCACGCAAGCGGTAACCGACGCCAAGCTCGTTCGCGATGACGCTGCCGACCGGCTCCGGTGCCTCAAGCTTCTGACGCAGGTTCCGGATGATGATGCGGAGGTATTCGATGCGCGGTTCCTCCTCGCCACCCCAGCAAGTGGCGAGAACGCGCTCATGGGTGACGATCCGGCCGATGTGCCGGGCAAGTACCGCCAGGACATCGTGTTCCTTGCGGGTGAGATGCACCTCTTCGCCCGCCCGGCGCACGATCCGTCGATCGATGTCGATGCTCAGATCGCCGCGCGTCACCATCTTCTCTGGGGTAGCGGAAGAGCCATGATGCCGCAGCGCGACCCGCAGTCGCGCAAGGAGCTCCTCCGTGTCGAAGGGCTTGCTGACGAAATCATCGGCGCCGAGATCGAGCGCGGTCACTTTCTCGTCCACGGCATCACGCGCCGAGACGACGATGATGACGGCATCTCCCTGACGGCGCAGTAGCGGAATGATGCTCAGTCCGTCGCGATCGGGAAGGCCGAGATCCAGCAGGATCGCGCTCGGCCGCTCGCTGGCGGCCCGATGAAGGGCATCCTTGGCGCTGTCGGCTTCGACAACTGCGTAGTCGGCACGGACCAGCGTGTTGCGAAGCAGGCGCCGGATGGCGGCTTCATCATCCACCACGAGGACTTTGGCGGGCATCAGGACTGGCTTTCTGCGGTCATGTCACGGACGATGAGTTCGGGCGGAAACAGCAGGGCGAACGACGCTCCCTCGCCGTCACGACGGTTCGTGGCCTCGACGGACAGGCCCATGGCTTCGGCGAATGCCTTGACGATCGCCAGGCCGAGCCCGGTACCGCCGATGGCCCGATCCGAACCCTCCAGGCGGGTGAACGTCTCGAACACCTCGGCTTCGCGCCCCAGGGGCAGGCCGGGACCGTGATCGAGGATGGCGAGGCGAACCTCACCGGAGCGATGCCGGCCTTCGATGACGATCTCCGTGCCGGGATCGCCATAGCGTCCGGCATTGTCGAGCAGGTTCAGCAGGCAATGATGGAGCAACTGCGGATCGACACGAACCAGCGGTAGATCGGGCGGCACGTCCAGCCGGACGGGATGGCCTTCAAGCGCACGCCGCGCATCGTGCGCGGCACCGGTGACAGCATCGCTCAGATCGGTCGCCTCGACATGCAGCTTGATCGCGCCGGCTTCGACGCGCGCCATATCGAGCAGGTTGGAGACGAAGCGATTGAGCCGGGCCGACTCACCCTTGATGGTGCCGATGAGTTCAGGGGTGGCGCCGTGATCGAGTTGGTCGGCAGCTGCGATGACCGCGGTCAACGGCGTGCGAAGATCGTGACTGACCGAAGAGAGCAGGGCGGCGCGCAAGCGATCGCGCGTGCGGACCACGTCGACGTCGCGCATCTCGACCTGGAGACGCAGCCGCTCGAGAACCAAGGCGGATTGATCGATCAGGCTGCTGAGGAGGGGTAGCTGATCGGCGCGGACCGGATTGGCGGCCGACTCATTGGCGACACCCAGCACGCCGAGGATCCGTTCGCCGGCCTTCAGTGGCTGGAAAAGCCATTCCGATGCCGTCAGCGTTCCCGACCCCTTGCCGGCGGGATTGCCGGTGTCGAAAGCCCAGCTTGCCGCCGCATTGTCCATGGTATGAAGCTGATAGGCGGTATCGCTGGCCGCGAGTATCTCCAGGTCGACCCCGTGCATCGGGGCGAGAAGGACGACCTGTACGCCGAGCAGGCGGCGAACATCGTCGCAGATCATGCGCGCGGCGGCGTCCAGATCGTTCACCGCGGCGATCTGACGTAGAAACCCGGCCAGGGTCGCGTTCGTCCGCGCGCTGGCCGCGGCGAGGTCGGCCTGCGCTCTTAC
Source organism: Sphingomonas phyllosphaerae 5.2 (assembly GCF_000419605.1). Classification (NCBI taxonomy): domain Bacteria; kingdom Pseudomonadati; phylum Pseudomonadota; class Alphaproteobacteria; order Sphingomonadales; family Sphingomonadaceae; genus Sphingomonas; species Sphingomonas phyllosphaerae. The sequence continues at coordinate 1,466,573 of NZ_ATTI01000001.1, forward strand.
CCTGGAGGTCAACTGGCTGGTGGCGATGGCGATGGCGAGCAGGACGATCACCGATACGACGTTCTCGGGATTGTTGATGCTGAACGTGCCCACCGGTGGCAGAAACACGAAATTGTAGGCGAGGCTGGAGACGAGACCAGCGAACAGACCGGTCCGCAAGCCGTACAAGCTGGCCGCCGCCATGACGGGCAGCAGATAGAGCATGCTGACGTTACCGAGGTCGAGCACGTGAAACAGCGCGCTGGCGATGCCCGTGATCGCTGCCACCATAGCCGTGGTGACCGCGTAACCCAGCGGCGAGCCCCATTTCGCCGGTCGTCGCGCCGCGCGTTGTCCGGCGCTCTTGTCCGAAGGCAATGGCAGAACGTGGACCGTCACGTCCGGTGTGTCACGGATGAGCCGGTCGACGATCGAGCCGTGGCGCAGTTCGAACCAACGCGACCGGCGCGACTTGCCCAGCACCAGCTGCGTCGCGCGGGCGTCTGCAAGGAAGCTCTGAATGCCCTCGACCACGTTCGTCGCCGGCACCGTCGCCACGACGGCGCCTAGTTGAGCTGCCAGCGTCATCGCGGCAGCGACGCGAGCATGTTGTTCGTCCGTAAAGGTCGCGGCGCGTGGAGTTTCGACGAACAACGCCGTCCAGGGGCCGCGCAGGCTGTCGGCAACGCGCTTTGCGGCACGAACAAGGACGTCGGCACCGGGCAGCTCGTTGATCGCAACGACGATCCGATCGCTGCCGGCCCACGTCCCGCCGAGCCCGAGCGCGCGTACGTCATCGAGCATACGCGCGTCCACCGCCTGCGCGGCTCGGCGCAAGGCGAGTTCGCGAAGCGCGGACAGATTCGATTTGGAGAAGAAATGCCCGAGCGCTCGAGTGGCTTCGTGCGGGAGGTAGACCTTTCCGGCCTTCAGCCGTTCGATCAACTCGTCGGGCGGAATGTCGACGACCTCGATCTCCGCAGCTTCGAGAACGCTGTCGGGCACCGTTTCGCGAACGCGCACGCGAGTGAAACTCGCCACCACGTCGTTCAGGCTCTCCACATGCTGGATGTTGACGGTCGAGTAGACGTCGATACCCGCGGCGAGCAACTCCTCGACGTCCTGATAGCGTTTGGGGTGCCGGCTGCCAGCCGCGTTCGTGTGCGCCAGCTCGTCGACCAGCACGAGCCGCGGCGCGCGCGCGATGATCGCATCGATATCCATTTCGTGCAGCGTGCGGCCTTCGTAGGCGACGGCACGCCGCGCGACGATCTCGTGACCGCGCGTCAGTGCTTCGGTTTCCGCGCGCCCGTGCGTTTCGACGACTCCAACGACGACATCCACACCGTCGCGCTTCCGGGCCGCTCCCTCCGACAACATCTCATAGGTCTTGCCGACCCCCGGGGCTGCACCGAGGAAGATCTTCAGCTTGCCCAGCCCCTCCTGCGCCGCGGCACGCAGGAGGGCGTCGGGATCGGGCCGTCCGTCGCCGGAAAATGGCATCAACGCTGGCGTGTCGCTGGCGCCGGGGCGCGTGGCAGTTCGTCCAAAGCCCGGTTGAGCGCGAGCACGTTGACGTAAGGATCGCCCAGGATCGAATGCTGTGTCATTTCCGTCACCATCCGACGAACACGTTCGGCGGCGACGCCGCGCGTGCGCGCGATCCGGGACGCCTGCGCAAGTGCGCTGGCAGGCGAGAGGTCGGGATCGAGGCCCGAACCGCTGGCGGTTACGAGATCGGCGGGCACGGGCCCGGTCACGCCCTCCGCGTGGCGCCTCGCGATGTCCGGCCCGACCCGATTGACCAGCGCCTGCGATGCGGGACCGAGATTGGAGCCGGACGAGGCGAGACCGTCATATCCCTTGCCGGCAGCCGACGGGCGGGTCTGGAAGTAACGGTCCGTCGTGAAGCCTTGTCCGACAACGGTCGAGCCGATCACCTGCCCACGTGCATCGCGAACCAGACTACCGTTCGCTTGCGATGGAAACAGCGCCTGTCCGATGCCGGTCATCGCCAATGGATAGGCCAGGCCGAGGAGTATGGCGAACAGGATCGTCATGACGATCGCCGGCCGCAGCGCGGAAGAGAAGTCTTTGCCCATGATCCTGCTCCTTAAGCCAAACCGAGGCCACCGACGACGACGTCGATGACCTTGATGCCGATGAAGGGTGCGAGAAGGCCGCCGAGGCCATAGATAGCGAGATTGCGTGCAAGCAGGGGACCGGCGGCCATCGGCTTGTACGTCACGCCCCTCAACGCCAGCGGCACCAGCATCGGAATGATGATCGCGTTGAAGATGATGGCCGACAGGATGGCAGATTGCGGCGAACCCAGCCGCATGACGTTGAGCACGCCCAGCCCCGGATAGAGTGCAACGAACATCGCAGGAATGATCGCGAAGTATTTCGCGACGTCGTTGGCAACCGAAAAGGTGGTGAGCGCACCACGCGTCATCAGCAGCTGCTTGCCGAGGCCGACCACCTCGATCAGTTTGGTCGGGTCGCTGTCGAGGTCGACCATGTTGCCCGCCTCGCGCGCGGCTTGGGTGCCGGTATTCATCGCCACCCCGACGTCGGCCTGGGCAAGCGCCGGCGCGTCGTTGGTGCCGTCACCGCACATCGCGACGAGCTTGCCGCCGGCCTGCTCCTTCCGGATCAGTTCGAGTTTATCTTCCGGTGTCGCCTGGGCGAGGAAGTCGTCGACGCCCGCCTCGGCGGCGATCGCGGCGGCCGTCAGCGGATTGTCGCCGGTGATCATCACCGTCCGGATTCCCATCGTGCGGAGCTCGCCGAAGCGCTCGCGGATACCGGCCTTGACGACATCCTTCAGGAAGATCGCACCCAGCAGACGACCATCCCGGGCCACGGCAAGCGGCGTTCCACCCGCTCGCGCGATCTCGTCCGTGATGCGACGTAGTTCCGTCGCTGCTGCGGTCGCCCCCGCGCCGTCGCTTGCACGGAGGATCGATTCCACGGCGCCCTTCTGTATCAGCGAGCCGCCCACCTTCACGCCCGAGATACGCGTCTGCGCGGTGAAGGGGATGATCTCTGCACCCGCCGGCAGTTCGGCGGTGATGACGTGGAATTGCTCGCGGGCGAGAAGGACGATCGATCGTCCTTCAGGTGTCTCGTCGGCGAGGCTCGCGATCAAGGCCGCTTCGGCAAGTTCGGCGTCGCTTGTTCCACCAACGACCCGGAATTCCGACGCCTGGCGGTCACCGATCGTGATCGTGCCGGTCTTGTCGAGCAACAGCACGTCGATGTCGCCGGCCGCCTCTACCGCGCGACCGGATTTTGCGAGCACGTTGAAGCGGACGAGACGATCCATGCCCGCGATGCCGATCGCCGAGAGCAGCGCGGCAATCGTCGTCGGGATCAATGTGATGAGTAGCGCCGCCAGGATCGCCACCGGAATGCTGCCGCCGGCATAGCGCGTGAAGCCCGGGATCGTCGCCACGGCGATGAGGAAGATGATCGTCAGGCCGACCAGCAGCAATGTGAGTGCGATCTCGTTAGGCGTCTTCTGCCGCTCGGCGCCCTCGACCAGCGCGATCATGCGATCGAGGAAGCCTTTGCCCGGCTCGACGGTGACCTTCACGCGGATCTCGTCGGAGATGACGCGCGTGCCGGCGGTCACGGCGGAACGGTCGCCACCCGCTTCGCGGATGACCGGCGCGCTCTCGCCGGTGATGGCGGCCTCGTTGACCGAAGCAACCCCCGATACGACTTCGCCATCCGACGGGATCAGGTCGTTCGTTTCGACAAGCACGAGGTCGCCGACCTTTAGCTGGCTGGCGGGGACGTCGTCATACTGGCGACCATCCCCGTTCAAGCGCTTGGCCGTCAACTCGGCCTTCGTCGCGCGCAAGCTTGCCGCCTGCGCCTTGCCGCGCCCCTCCGCCAGTGCCTCGGCGAAGGTGCCGAACAGCACGGTCAGCCATAGCCAGACCACGAGTTGCAGCTTGAAGCCGGCGGTGAGGTTGTCCTGCCCGATGATGAGTAGGACGGTCATCAGCGCGGCCACCGCCGCGGTGACGAACATCACCGGATTGCGGACCAGTTCCCTGGGATCGAGCTTCACGAACGACGCGGTGATCGCGGGCACGACGAGGTCGGCCGTAAACAGGCTCTTCGTCTGCGAGCGTGTGTGCGTTGTGTGGGCCATGTCAGGCGCCCCTTCAGGACAGTTTGCCGCTGATCATCGCGAGATGATCGGCGATAGGACCAAGCGCGAGGCTTGGCAGGAAGGTCAGGCCACCAAGGATCAGCACGATCCCGACGAGCAGGCCGACCCAAAGGCCGCCCGTGGTCGGAAACGACCCGGCGCTCTCCGGCGTGTACTTCTTGGCGGCGAGGCTGCCGGCGATGGCGAGCATCGGGATGATGATGAAGAAGCGACCCACCCACATCGCGACGCCGAGAAGCCCGTTGTAATAGGGAGTGTTGGCCGTGAGCCCCGCGAACGCCGAGCCGTTGTTTCCGACCGCGCTGGTGAAAGCGTACAGGATCTCACTGAACCCATGCGCACCCTTGTTCAGCGGGCCCGCGAGGCCTTGCGCCAGCACCGAGGATAGCGAGGTCAGCCCGAGGATCATGAGCGGCAGTACCGCGATCGCGAGCACCGCAAGCTTGACCTCGCGCGCTTCGATCTTCTTGCCGACATATTCGGGCGTGCGCCCGACCATCAAGCCGGCGACGAAGACCGCCAGAATCGCGAACAGCAGGAAGCCGTAGATTCCCGCGCCCACGCCGCCGATCACGACTTCGCCCAACTGGATGTTGAACAGCGGGATCATGCCGCCCAGCGCGGTAAAGCTGTCGTGCATCGCGTTGACCGCGCCGCATGAGGCCGCCGTGGTGACAACCGCGAACAGCGAAGAGGCGGCGATGCCGAACCGCACCTCCTTGCCTTCCATATTGCCGCCCGCGACACCCAGTTGATGGAGCACCGGGTTGCCGGCCGCCTCTTGCCAGTACGTGACGGTAACTCCCGCGAGGAACAGGATCACCATCGCCGACAGGATCGCCCAGCCCTGGCGCGTGTTGCCGACCGCCTTGCCGAACGTCCATGTCAGGCCGAAACCGATCAGGAAAATCGACAGCATCTCGATGAGATTGGTCAGCGCGGTCGGGTTCTCGAACGGATGCGCGCTGTTGGCGTTGAAGAAGCCGCCACCGTTGGTGCCGAGCATCTTGATCGCTTCCTGGCTGGCCACCGGACCGAGCAGGATCGATTGGCGTGCGCCTTCCAGCGTCCGGACGTCGACGACGCCGGCCATCGTCTGCGGTACGCCGCTTGCGATAAGGAACACGCTATAGACGACGCAGACCGGCAGCAGCAGGTAGAGCGTGACGCGGGTCACATCGGCCCAGAAGTTGCCGATCGTCTTGGCTTCGCGCCGCGCGAAGCCGCGGAACAGCGCGAAGGCAAGCGCGATGCCGGTGGCGGCCGACAGGAAGTTCTGGATGGTCAGACCCAGCATCTGGCTGAGGTTGGACATGGTGCCTTCGCCACCATAGCTCTGCCAATTGGTGTTGGTGGTGAAGCTGACCGCGGTGTTGAACGCCAGGTCGGGACCCGGCGCGCTTAGTGCTTGCGGGTTGCCCGGCAGTGCGCCCTGAAGCCTGAGCACCGCATAGGTGAAGGCCAGCAACACGAAGTTGAACAGCAGCATGTGCAGCGCGTAGCGACGCCATCCCTGCTCGACATCCGGATCGATGCCCGCCAATCGGTAGAAGCCCCGCTCGACCGGGCCGAAGACGATGTGGAGCGGCGTGCGCCGCCCCTCGTACAGCGCGTGCAGCCACATGCCGACCGGCTTGGTGAGCGCAAGCAGGACGGCGATGAAGCCGAGGATCAGGAACCAGCCCTGGATTGTCATGGTCGCCTCCTTTCAGAAGCGTTCGGGGCGGATCAGCACCGCCACAAGGTAGATGAGAAGGCCGAGTGCGGTCAGCGCCGCGAGCCACAGGTCGAGCGTCATCGCTGCCACCTCACGCGTTGTCGCACAGGCGGGCGTAGGCAAGCGTCGCCGCGAGCAGCCCGACCATGATGAGCATCCAGAGCAAGTCGTTCATCAGCCGGACTCCCTCAAAAAGCCGCTGTCAACGAAGCCACGATCGTGCTGCCGGCGATGTTGCCGGAGCCGTCCTGACCTTTGCTGAAGCTGGGGCGGAGGTCGCGTGCCGCGCGGTCCGAGATGTCGGTGTCGATATAGCTGACGTTCAACGTCAGGTTCCTGTAGGTCGCGTCGGCGCCGAGCGACCAATCCCAATACGCGCCCGTCGGCGCCACGGCCGTGGCGTTCGGGCCGAGCCCATCCTGACCCCGACTATGGCCGATGTGCGCCCTGGCAGTGATCGGCGTACCCGCCACTGCCAGCGCCCCGTCGCCCCAGAGGTACAGATTGTCGTCCTTGGCCCGCGGATTGTCATAGATGCCCGCTGCGGCGGCGGTGCCGGTATCGTACCATTTACCGATCGCCTCCTGGCTGGGCGCATAGGCGGCACCTGCGGTCAGCGTCGCGCGACCTGCGGTGCCGGAAAGCTTGACGTACGGCTCGGCAAAGTCGGTCTTGTCCGCACCGCCCGGGTACATGTACCAGGTGAGGCCGACGTCGAGCATGGCACCGTCCGCAAGCTTCGCCCGGTAGCCGCCGATGAGGTCGAGCTCCATGTTGGCGCCACCGAAGGTGCCCCATCCGGCGAGGTTCGAAGCCCACGTTCCGACATAGAGGCCGCTCTCATGCGCGATCGTGATGCCGCCCTGTACCGCCATCGCCTGATCCGACTGCGAGACACCGCGGAAACGGTAATCCGACGCGATCGTAGCCGAGCCACTGACGGTGAACGTCGGCGGTGGCGTACTGACGTCGGCAGCCTCGGCCTTGTCGATCGGTGCCGTCTGCGCCTGCGCGGTAGCTGGTAAGGCTACCAAGGCGACGATCCCGGTCACCTGACAGAAATTCATTGCGAACCCCTTTTGAGTGGCTGCCGTCACGCGACGAAGCCTTCAGGGATGCGCGATTAGGCGCATGTCGCGTATGAATTCGAGATCGAAACCGGGAAAAGGCGTATAGCGCGCATATAGCGCGCGCTTTTTCGCTTCATGCACGACATCGAAGCCGCGAGGGGATCAGATCCCCCCGACGAACGCGCGACACGAGCATGCTTTCGTATGAGATTGCGCCAGCGAAGACGTGGTCGTCCTCTTTACCGTTTGGCCGAGGCCGTCCCGCGACGTTTGCTGGCGCCGGCTCGGGGGCCGTCTCGGGTTCACGTGATCGTTCTGGCGGTCGCGGCCGACAGCAGGCCGAAAGAGGCGGCGTTACGTCCTTGTTTCGGTCCCATCATTTGAATCACTTGCGCGACCGGCATCGTCAGCACTTTGCGCGTGAACGAAGCCGGTCTGCCTGGCGGCTTGTCTTGCTACGAGGCCGGGGCCGATACGCCCGCTGCGGTTTGAACGACCGGCTTCATCGTGCCGTCCGGATTGTAGTGCAGTCGCTCCACCGTCACGGCGCGCCGGCCGATCGCGCCGTTCAGGTCGCCGATCGCCAGATTGGCGTTGTGCAAGAAGAGGTACCAGTTCTTCTTGTATTCGACGATCCCGGGATGGATCGTGAAGCTGTACTTGCCCGATCCGGTCAGTTCGCCGCGATAGGTCCACGGTCCCTTGATCGACGGAGCCGTCGAATACGAGATCCTTTCGTCACGATGCTTGGCGCGGTCGAGCGACGCATAGGTAAGATAATAAACCTTGCCCCGCTTGTGCAGCCACGGTCCTTCCTCGAAGTGTGGTGGCGTGATTTCGGTGATCGGGCCATCGATCTCGATCATGTTCGGCTTCAGCCTGGCGATGTAGCATTGCCGATTGCCCCAAGCGATCCACGTTGTTCCATCGTCATCGGTCAACACGGTCGGATCGATATCTTCCCAGCTATGCGTGCCCTTTGGCGTCATCTCGTTGGTGATGAGCGCCGCACCTTTGGCGTCCCGGAACGGACCGGTCGGCGTATCCGCAACGGCGACCGCGATCGCCTTGCCGGGGTGGGTCCGGTCATGCTCGACCGCCGCGTAGAAGTAGAACTTGCCATTCCTTGGGATGACCTGCGACGCCCAGGCGTCGGCCTTCGCCCATTTGAAATCGGACACCTTCATGATCGGCCCGTGGTCGGTCCAATGCTTCATGTCCGTGGTGGAATAGACGAGCCACTCCTTCATGTTGAACATTTCGTCGCGTTGCGCTTCGTCATGCCCGACGTAAAGGTACAGCGTATCGCCGATCACGACGGGTGCCGGATCGGCAGTAAACTTGTCGCGGATAATCGGATTGGAACCGGGAACATCGCTCGCTCCGGTCAGCATCGCCAACGCACCCAGCGCCCACGCCACCCGTCGATATCCGCTCGCCATGGCTCTCTCCCATTCTCGTTTCGGGTAAGGTAGCGCTAACGCAACGACGCTGCCAAGCGGCCCGAAGAGAAAATCTTCAATGGCGTTCGTGGCGTGGCAATCCTTCAAGGGTGCGTTCAGCGGATCATCTGCACCATCGCGCGTCCGTCGCCCCCAGCACGCGCTGGATGTCTTTGCTCGCCAGCTTCGCCCGCTCCGGTATCCGGCGTTGCCGGCGTGCGACCTGCCGTGGCGGTGTCGCAGCCCGCGTCCAACTGGCGGAACTGGATCGGCATCGCGGCGGACCCACCGGTGGCGGATCGGATCGCGACAAGCTTCGGCGAAGAACCGCGAAACACTTGCGTATCAAGCGGGCAGGGGCCCGCAGGGCCGAGATTGCTTCCTGGGTTCAGGGCGACGCTGGCAATTCATGTTCCGTGCGGTCCAGCCAATGCACAGCGTCGCCGTCTGCGCCGTCAGGCGGCTTCCCGCAACTCGGCGGTATGCCCAAGAGCGTCGAGCGATAGCATCAGCACCATCGTGCCGCCGTGGTCTGCCAGGCCCGTCAGGAAATCCGGGGTGTCGCCGGTTCCTTCCGGTACCGGCTGCACGTCTGCGCCATCGATCGTGACGATGTCGTTGACCGCGTCGACGATCAGGCCAAGCTGCTGCTGCCCCACCTGAACGACGATGATGACGTGTCGCGCTGTGGGTTCGGTGCTACCCCAGTTGAGGCGGTGACGCAGGTCCAGAACGGGCAGCACGACCCCGCGCAGATTGACCACCCCTTTCATGTACGCGGGCACGTTGGGGAGCGGCGTGGCCGGTGTCCAGGCGCGGATTTCCCTGATCGCCATGATGTTTACGCCCAGACATTGATCGCCAAGCTGGAAGGTGATGAGTTGATGCGCGGCCATGTCTCTCGCCTTTTGTCAAACGTGCGTCAGAAAGCCGACCAGTCGTCCGTCGCCACCGCCAGGTTGCCCTGAGTGGGTGCCTGCGTTGCTCCGGCGGAACGGCGAGCGGCATTGGCGCCCATACGACGACCGGCATCTGCGGCCCGAGCTTGCAAGCTATGCACCGGCGAGGCGGCGGGTATGCGAGCGGCAGCGCGATCGAGCGTGAAGCGTGCGACTTCCTTCGCCAGGGTGTTCGCTTCCTCCGCCAGGCTGCGCGCGGCGGCGGTCGCCTGTTCCACCATCGCGGCGTTCTGCTGCGTCACGCCGTCCATCTCCGAGACGGCCGTGTTTACCTGTTGCAGCCCGGTTGCCTGCTGCTCCGCGGCACCCGCGATCTCCGATACCAGGCCGTCGATCTCACCAATACGCGCGATGATCCGGTTCAGCGACTTGCCGGTCTCGCTGACCAGCTCGACCCCCAGGTTGACCTGCTCGGAAGACGCGGTGATGCGGGTCTTGACGTCCTTGGCGGCGTCGGCCGAGCGCTGCGCCAATGCGCGGACTTCGGAAGCGACGACGGCAAAACCCTTGCCAGCGTCCCCGGCGCGCGCCGCTTCGACGCCGGCGTTGAGTGCGAGCAGGTTCGTCTGGAAGGCGATCCCGTCGATCACCGCGATGATCTCGCTGATCTCGTTCGACGAACGCTCGATGCCGCTCATCGCGTCCATCGCCTTCTGCACCACCTCGCCGGATTGTTCGGCATCGCGGCGCGTGTCGCCGACCATGGCATTCGTGCGGACGGCGCTTTCGGCGCTCTGCTTCACCGTGGCGGTGATCTCTTCCATCGCGGCGGCAGTCTCTTCAAGCGAGGCGGCCTGCTGCTCGGTACGCTGGGACAGGTCGTCGGAGGCCTGGCGGATGTCGCCGGCGCCGTTGGTGATGCCCAGCGCGCTGACCGATACCGCGCCCATCGCGGTCGACACCGCGGTCATCGCATTGTTGAAGTCGCTCTTCAGTTTGGCGAACGGGCCGGTCAGGTCGGCATCGACACGAGCCGTCAGGTCGCCGCGGGAAAGGGCATCCAATCCGTTGCCGATGCTGTCGACGATCAGCGCTGTCTGTTCCTGCTTCGACCGCTCGGCAGCGGCGAGCTGATTGCGAAGGCCTGTCATCGCCGTGGCGAGTTCGCCGACCTCGTCGCTACGTTCCTCAACCGGTACCTGGACGTCCATGCGTCCTTGCGCCAGTTGCCCAAGCGCGCTGGTCATAATGGTCAGCGGAGTGGCGATCCCTCGCACAAGCGCGTTCAGCAACGCCAGCAACAAGGCGGCGACGATTACGATCGCGCCGGCCATCAGGTTACGGCTCGTACGGCCGAGAGCCACCGCATCGCCTGCGATCTCACCCATCTTGTCCGACTGTACCTGCTGCGACTTGGCGGCAAGTGCGTTCGCCTGATCGTAGGTCGCTTCGTTGGCCCGAAAGGCTGCGAGCGCTTCGTCATTCTGGTTCCTGACCGCATGCGACAGCATCTTGTCGGATTTGAGCTTGTAATCGGCCCAGCCTCCCTGGAATTTCGCCAGGGCGGCGCGTGTCTCAGGCATGGTCAAGCGTGGTTCCAGGTACGCTATCTTGCCAGCGATGAGCTCCCGCTGCGCCTTTACATGATCTGCCGCTTGCTTGATGTTGGCGGCGTCCGTCGACAGTATGAGATCTCCCTCCGCCACGCGATGGTCCGACATCGCGGTGTTGATGGCAGCGAGCGCCTCCAGCTTGGCACGACGATCGATACCCAGGTCAGTGGCGATGCTGCTCAGACGGGCCTGATTGTAGAGCGCGAAACCGCCAAGCAGCAGGACTGCTGCGAACAAAACGGCGAAGCATAACGCCAGCTTTTTGCCAATGCGAAGGTTCTTCATGTCGAACGCGATCCAGACTGATGACGCGGCATAGCTAGGGGGCAATGGTTAAGTCTTTGATGACACGAATCTTTCGCTCTCTTCTTACGGCGGCCCTCGCGCGACGGCGCGTCTGCAGGCAACGGTCGGACGCTCGCGCGGCGAAGGGCGGCAAGCCGCATCTGGCGATGATCAACGCAACCCGTCTGGAAATGCACCGCGTCGCCGGCGCCCTGCCCAAGAGCGAAGGTCTCCAGACCGCCGCCACCCTTGCAGCGCGGGAATCGGGGGCAGCAACATATGACTGATGCGGGACCAGCAATAGGGGGCCGCGTAGTTGCCAAGCAGCTCGGCATGGTCGATGTGGCCTGCATGATGGAAAAGCCGCAGATCCCCGACGATTATGCGCGTGGACGGAGGGATGGGCTTCGGCTCGCGCTGTCGATCATTTCGGCTGAAGAAGCCAGGTGGGCGGCATTGATCGGTGAAAGCCGATCATGGCGCACCAACGCGACGCGTGCGATCCGCCACAAGGCTTACCAAGTGGCGCATGCGCGAGTGCAGACGGCGCTCAACCGGCTGCTGCCGAAGAGTGTAGCGACCCTGCCCGTAGAGATCGCATCCATGATCGACAAAGCGGGACTGTAGTCGGGGTTCGGTCAGGCTTCGCGTTGTTACGTTTGCAGTGCGCCTGTCGATAGGATGGCCCAAACGAGAAGTTGACTGACCCACCCGTTCAATTCGGACGGCGACCGAGGGCGCGGGCGGCGCCGTTGAGTTCGCCATGCTCCAGCGCCGTCACCGACCTGGGCACGGACGTCAGAAGCCGCATGTATTTCCCGCTACCGCTGAATATGATGTTCATCCTCCCGAGCGCCAGAATATCGCGCAACGCCATCGCTAGCTTGCCCGTGACGATCACTCCGTCCCACGCTCCGAAGGTCAGCACGAGGTGGCTCGCATAGGCCCAGAAGGCTTCACACAGCACCTCGCAGGCTTGTCGCGCGAGCGGGTCAACGGCCGCAAGCCGCGTGACGTCCTCGGGTTTGGTGGCCCGCTTTGCCAGCTTCTGCGCTGTCGCGAGTTCGTTGTAGATCGCGACGAGGCCGGTCGCGGAAATCAGATGCTCGGCGACGATGGGATGCCGATCCGGGAAGATCGCGCGAACCAGATCGCTCATCGCGTGTGATGCGGGTGCGAAGCCCGCATGTCCCGCTTCGGTGGCCAGCACCCGCACATCGCCGTCATGCTCGCGAACGAGCACCGACACGCCGAGGCCCGACGTCATCCCGAGGACGCAATAGGTACCTGGCCGTTGAAGTGAGATCGTCGGCGCCGTGCCCAGGGGAAGCAGCGAGCAACGCCGATCATCGCTCAGCGCCCACGCTTCCGCTTCGAAGTCGTTGAGGATGAGCGGTGGCCGCCCGAGCATCGCCTGTAGTCCCGAGCGGGAGACATACCAGCGCGTATGCGTGATCGAAATCGCGTCGCCGCGTGCGAGCCCGGCAACCGCAATCGCCGAGCGTTCAGGTAGTCGCGCCAGATTCGAATCGCGCTGGAACGTCGACAGTGCGCCCGAAACGCTTGAGTTATGCTCGGAGCCGTAATGTCGTATACTGCCGGGGACGAGTTCGCCGGCCATGTCGGTCAGCGCAAAGCGCAGACCCTTGCGACCGACGTGTCCTACGATCCCGGCGACTTCCATGGGCATCCTCTGTTTTCGAGGCTGCTCACGTCAACCCTCTTACTTCACCGGTTGTACCCGACAAATCCATCTAAACCATTGAAAAGCGAGAAGGGGTAGGTGCTCGGACGACACACCGGCTGGCGTGAGAGCGGGGGATCTACAAGGGGGACGGTTGATCTCCTTGATGGCGGAGCGCATCGCATCCTGAGCGGTCTCGCCAGCGGTCAGCTTTGCAGGAGCAGGCGGGCGCCACCCCGTTTGGCGACGAGGGTCTACTCGACCTGCCCGACATGCTTGCCGAAGCCGATCCCACCCGGCTGCGTCGGTGGGCGGCCTCGCACGCGACAAGTGCCGTGGGAGATCGGTCCGGAGTGCGGCGATGTCGAGCCGTTCTTCCGGCGTCCTGCGGCGAGCTGGCGAGTGACACCGCCAGCGGGCGGCTCGCGCGTTCGTCCGGTTGGCGACGGGGCGTTCGGTGCGGAGCGCCGGCTTCCTCAAGATGCGGCGGCGTCACTCATCCGCGTCACGCACAAGCCGACCGCAGCGATCCGCTCGACATCGTGATGACGGTAAGGCGGTGTTTCCAGATCCTCGCTGAAGATGTCCGGGTCAAGTTCGTGATAGTCGATCGACCACCGCTCGCCGCGAAGCTGGCGGTGGACTTCCTCACGAAGCACATCATGGCCATCGACGATCGACACGCCGGTATGCAGCAGCAAGCGTCCGCCGGACGCAAGCTTGTTCACGCCCTCCAACACCCAGTCGAGCGACAGACGCGCGCCGTACAGGTCGCCGCCATCGCGGTATGCCCGCTTCGCATCGTCCATCATGAACGGCGGGTGGGTGACGATCAGGTCGAACTGCCCCGCCACGTCGTTCGGCGATCGTGCATGCTCGACCCGATGGTCGAGCCCGGCATGTTCGGCGTTGACCGACGACAAAAACGACGCTTTCGGATTGATGTCTGCCAGCACGAGCTTTGCCCGCCTGGCGTGCCGTGCTGCGGTGACCCCTCCGACGCCGGCGCCCGCGGCATAATCGAGGATGCGGGCGTCATCGGGCAAGTGGCCCATCTTTGCCACGATCAGGTCGGCGAAGCGGTAGCTGTCTGGCCCAAGGAATACCGCATCCTGCGCCAGTGTCGGGTAAGCCGAGTGGAGAAAGAGCACGTCATCCACCGAGGAAACGCGCACGTCACACCCCAACATGTCATCGCCGCGCGACGAAACTGCGCCCGCAGCCTCGAGCAATGCAAGTATGTCCGTCGGTAACGTTGCCGGCGCGAACGGCAGGCTCCATCCCAGCGCGTCGCGCAGATCGCGCGCCGTCCGGCGCGACGAGCGCGCCAGCACGCGGGCATGCGTCGCCGGCGTGGGTGTGACGAAGCGGTATCGAAGCGCATCAAGTGCCCGCAGGAGCGCGAGCAGTGCGTCACGCCGTCCGGCTTGCCCGTCGAACAGCGTGCCCGCCGTGACGGCTTCACGATCTATCTCGGTGTAGTCCATCGTCGTCCCTGCCTCGTTTGAAGAGCGGCCGTCGAGCAGCGGCGTCGTGGGCTCGGCCGCTCATGCGGGGGCTGGCAGCCGACTGGCAGCGCCAACACATCCGCGAGATTCACTTTGGGCCAGCATCTCACCCCTGGAATGCGGGGGGATCGTCAAGCGGCGATCAGGCGCCGCTGATCTTCTGCCCCTTGTTCTCGGTGTCGTCCGACTTGTTCTTCGCGGCCGCCTTTTTTGCGCCCGTCCCGGTTCCGCCGCCACGACCGGTTCCAAGGCTGCCACGCGCGCCATCCCCACCCTTCGTAGTTACTGCGCCCGAATTTCCGCCTGCACCTTTCTGCGCCATCTTCACTATCCTTTATTGTCTCGTCCGAACCGAAAGAGCGGCCGGTGAGTTCCTGGATAACTCATTGATCTATGAGAACGTTGTTCGATAATAGATGTCGGTTATTGAGGTACTTAAAGGAGAGATTGTGCCTGGACTGCGGCGCGGCGGTTAACTTCAGGTGATGGGTTCAGAAAGGCGCGTGACAGGGTTTCGGTTACTGCAACCACAAACGAACCGGTCTTCAACGATACATCAAGCAGCGTCACGCACCGCGAACCGATCGAGCCATCGCTCCCGCGCTGCAAGGCGCTCGCGAACAGGGCCTCGACGTTCGTAAGACGCGATCGGTTGCGGTCCGCGGCATCTCGCCGAGCAGAAGGTACTGCGGCTCTTTGGGCGCGGTGTTGGCGAGGGGGCGGATGTCGGGCTGGTTCAGCGGAGCATCGAGAAGTTCATCGAAACCAAAGTCTGTCCAAGCCATCCTCTGGTCGATCGGCTCGATCATCGTTCGCCGATGTGCATGGAGGCCCGCTATTTGCTCGGCATCGAGAAGCTGATGGACTGGAAGTGCCCGGCCATGGGCAATACCGCGCGTCCTGACCGCCGAGCTGGCGTGCATCATGAGACGCCAGCTCGGTTTGGACAGTTGCATCACGGAGGTGGGGGCGATGGCGCCCACTCTGTGGCTGTATGAATTGCGTGAAGTTCTACGAACGGGCGGCTGGCGCGCGGATGATGGCGTCCTCACCAGTGCCACCGATCGGCCGCCGCCTGAAGGTTCGCAACGGCAAACGTGTCAACTCCGCCAACCGGGGCAAGATGCCCTAGTTGGAGGAGCCGCGTTAGCCTACGCCACCGACACGTATATGTTGCTGGCTCTCAGTTCTGGCTTTCAGGCGATTTCGACGTATCGTGGAAAGCCTTTTTTACTGACAGGCGAGACACTCGTCATAGTCAGTGGTCTCGCCGATCGAAAATTTCGGCGTCGCGATCGTGTTGTCGGCTTCGACTCCGCCCGACCCTTCCGATCCGGCGAACCCGGCGCGCTGTACCGACTTCGAGCGCAGATAGTAGAGCGACTTGATCCCCAGTTCCCAGGCGCGGAAGTGGAGCATCAGCAGATCCCACTTTTCCACATCGGCGGGAATGAACAGGTTCAGCGACTGTGCCTGATCGATATACGGCGTGCGATCCCCGGCGAGTTCGAGCAGCCAGCGCTGGTCGATCTCGAACGAGGTCTTGTAGCAATCCTTCTCCTCCGTCGTGAGGAAGTCCAGGTGCTGTACCGACCCGCCATGTTCGAGGATCGAGTTCCATACCGCCTCGGCGTTCTTGCTCTTCTCGTTAAACAACTTTTCGAGATACGGATTCTTTACCGCGAAGCTGCCCGACAGCGTCTTGTGGGTGTAGATGTTCGCCGGGATCGGCTCGATGCACGCGCTGGTCCCGCCGCAGATGATCGAGATCGATGCGGTAGGCGCGATCGCCATCTTGCAGCTGAAACGCTCCATGACGCCAACGTCGGCGGCATCGGGGCACGGCCCACGCTCATGCGCAAGCACCATCGACGCCTCGTTCACCTGCGCGTTGATCTGCTTGAACATCCGCAGGTTCCAGCTCTTGGCCATCGCGCCTTCGAACGGCAGTCCGCGTGCCTGCAGGAAGCTGTGGAAGCCCATGACGCCGAGGCCGACCGAACGCTCGCGCGCCGCGCTATAGGCCGCGCGCTCCATGCCGGGTTCGTGGCGGTCGATGTAATCCTGAAGGACATTGTCGAGGAAGCGCATCACGTCCTCGACGAAGCCCTTCTCGTCCTTCCACTGGTCCCACGTCTCGAGGTTCAGCGACGACAGGCAGCACACCGCGGTGCGATCGTTGCCGAGGTGATCCTTCCCCGTTGGCAACGTGATCTCGCTGCACAGGTTCGACGTCGACACCTTCAGCCCCAGCTCGCGGTGATGCTTGGGCATCGTCGAGTTCACATGGTCGGCGAAGACGATGTACGGCTCACCGGTGGCAAGGCGGGTCTCGACCAGCTTCTGGAACAGCGCGCGCGCATCGACGGTCGCGCGGACCGATCCGTCCTTGGGGCTCTTGAGGTGCCATTCGGCGCCGTCGCGCACAGCCGCCATGAACGCGTCGGGGATCAGCACGCCGTGGTGCAGATTGAGCGCCTTGCGGTTGAAGTCGCCCGATGGTTTGCGAATCTCGAGGAACTCCTCGATCTCGGGGTGCGAGATGTCGAGGTAGCAGGCCGCCGAGCCGCGACGCAGCGAACCCTGCGAGATCGCAAGCGTCAGCGAATCCATGACGCGCACGAACGGGATGATCCCGCTGGTCTTGCCGTTGAGTCCGACCGGTTCGCCGATGCCGCGCACGTTGCCCCAATAAGTGCCGATCCCGCCACCGCGGCTGGCGAGCCAGACGTTCTCGTTCCAGGTCTGCACGATGCCGTCCAGGCTGTCCGGCACCGAGTTGAGGTAGCAGCTGATCGGCAGCCCGCGCCCGGTGCCACCGTTCGACAGCACCGGCGTGGCGGGCATGAACCACAGCCGCGAGATATAGTCGTACAGCCGCTGCGCATGCGCGGCATCGTCGGCATAGGCAGACGCGACGCGAACGAACAGGTCCTGGTAGCTTTCGCCGGGCAGCAGGTAGCGGTCCTTCAGCGTTTCCTTGCCAAAGTCGGTGAGCAAGGCGTCGCGGCTATGATCGACGTCCAGCGGAAAGGGCTGGTTGCGTGCACCGTGCTTGGCGATCGCTTCCTCGGTGGTCGCCGCGTCGATCGCAGCGGTGTCGATCGTCTCGCTCGTCATCGCGTCCCCGTTCGTGGTCGTGAAGTTCATGCGCTCGCATCCCGCCTGTCTATCGTGCGATCCGTGCGGATCGGCTGTTCGAAAACGTTGCCGATCCGCGCCACGGCTGGTGAGCGCAATCCGGGAACGGACCATCTGCTTACCACCGATAGCGCCGGTACCCGGCCTCTACCTCTACAGATTGTGGCAGATGCGCGATCGGAGCAAGTCCTGCGATAGGGTCGCAAGCGGCCATATGTGCGACGACGCGCGGACTTCCGCCGATTTCGCGAATGCAAGCCGCACAAAAAATTTTTACGCGATGCGCAGCGGCGGGCGGTCGACTCGGCGCCGCGGTTGCCCCCGCCGCGTCACGGTTTATACACCGGGCGCATGACGACCGTGATCCGTACCGCCGACCTGATCGAGAGCGTCGCCGACGCGCTGCAGTTCATCAGTTACTATCATCCGATGGATTATATCCGCGCGCTCGGCGACGCCTATGAGGCCGAGCAATCGCCGGCCGCGAAGGACGCGATCGCGCAGATCCTGACCAACAGCCGAATGTGCGCGGAGGGGCATCGCCCGATCTGCCAGGACACCGGCATCGTCAATGTGTTCGTGAAATGGGGCATGGACTGCCGCCTCGACGACAACAGCCGCTCGATGCAGGAGGTCGTGGACGAGGGGGTGCGGCGGGCCTACCTCCATCCCGAGAACAAGCTGCGCGCCAGCGTACTGGCCGATCCCGCCTTCACGCGCCGCAATACCAAGGACAACACGCCGTGCGTGCTCCACGTCGAGCTGGTGCCGGGCAACACGGTGTCCGTCGATGTCGCGGCCAAGGGCGGCGGCAGCGAGAACAAATCGAAGTTCAAGATGATGAACCCCAGCGACTCGATCGTCGACTGGGTGGTGGAGATGTTGCCGCAGATGGGCGCGGGCTGGTGCCCGCCGGGGATGCTGGGCATCGGCATCGGCGGCACCGCGGAACATTGCGTCCTGCTGGCCAAGCAGGCGCTGATGGAGCCGATCGATATGGGGCCGCTGAAGGCGCGCGGACCGCGCAATGACCTGGAGGCACTGCGCATCGAGATCTTCGACAAGGTCAATGCGCTGGGCATCGGCGCGCAGGGGCTGGGTGGGCTCTCGACGATTCTCGACGTGAAGATCAAGGACGCGCCGTGCCATGCCGCGGGAAAGCCGGTGGCGATGATCCCGAACTGCGCCGCCACGCGCCACGCGCACTTCACGCTCGACGGCAGCGGGCCGGCGTATCTGGAGGCGCCGAAGCTGGCCGAATGGCCGGACGTGAACTGGACGCCCGACAAGGCCGCGATCCGCGTCGATCTCGATGCGCTGACGCCGGAGGTGGTCGCGTCATGGAAGCATGGCGACCGGCTGCTGCTGAACGGCAAGATGCTGACCGGGCGCGATGCGGCGCACAAGCGGATCGCCGACATGCTGGCGAAGGGCGAGGCGCTGCCGGTCGATTTCCGGGGGCGTGTCATCTACTACGTCGGTCCGGTCGATCCGGTCGGCGAGGAAGTGGTGGGCCCGGCCGGCCCGACGACCGCGACGCGGATGGACAAGTTCACGCGCATGATGCTCGACCAGGGTCTTCTCGCGATGGTCGGGAAGGCCGAGCGCGGCCCGGCGGCGACCGACGCGATCCGCGAGGCGGGCAGCGCCTATTTGATGGCGGTCGGCGGGGCGGCCTATCTGGTCGCGCGCGCGGTCAAGGGCAGCAAGGTGGTCGGGTTCGCAGACCTGGGCATGGAGGCGATCTACGAGTTCGAGGTGTCCGACTTCCCGGTGACGGTGGCGGTGGATGCCGAAGGCAACAACGTCCACCAGCTCGCCCCGCTGGTGTGGCGCGAGAAGATCGCGCGCGAGGGACTGCTGGTAGGGGCGTGAGTCTTCGCGGGCAGCGGTCTCCGCCGCCCACCCTTGTTGTGAGCGCGAAGGAAGCGGATTCAGGGGTGTCCTGATCCGGCAGGTGATGACGACGCTTTGCATGGTCGCTGGAACTGGGCGAGCTCACACGCGGATGTCGCCTGCGCACACTCGGCGTGGCGGCGGGGCGGGCAGGCGGTTTGCTCATCGGATAGCACCGCCAGCTCGTCGGGCGCATGGGGTGACGTTCATGCGGGCTTGGCCAATCGAGATCGGGGCGTGCACCGGCTGGGAGACGCAGCCGACCAGGACGCGTGTGGCTCGGTGCAGGAGAAGAGCGGTCCGTCTGCGTTCCAGCAGAGGCTGATTGCTGCCGGCGCGTCGATCGATAGGTTCAGTGGGACATTCTATGGCAGGGCCGCTGGTGGCCTGGTGGGCGGTCCCCACATGGGCGGGCGACGGTCAGCCGCGTCGCTGGTGGAGAAGCCGAGACAGCAAGCCTTTTGGCGGAGAGGGATGAGGATCGCGCATGGCCGCTCGGCGAGTATGCCCGCCGTCAGGCCTGCATCGAAATCATACCCGGCGTCGAAGGCAGGCGACTTTCGTGGTCCGGATGCCGGCTTCCGCGTTGTCCTGCCATCCTGAGCCCGCTTTCATCGTTATCGGTAGCTTGCGTGATCCCGGATCGAGCCCCGGGCGACAGTTCGGCGGCGGGACGATCGATGAATGTCGGATCGCCTGGCCTCAATAGCGGTAGCCGATCCTCACCATCGCGCGGCGCGGCGTGCCCGGCGTCACCCACAGTCGCGAATAGGAACTGGGATAATAATGCGTGTCGAACAGGTTGGTGACCTCGCCTGATATGCGGACGCGCGCCACCGGCTCCCAGCTGGCGAGCACGCGGGTAAGCGTATACGCGGGCAGGTAGAAGAAGCCGCCGTCGGGGAAGCGATAGCCGGTCTCACCCAGTCGCCGGCCGACGTAATTGACCCCGGCACCGAGCGTCAGCTTCGATCCGCCGAGCGCCAGATCCTTGAACAGCAGCGCACCGGCGCTGTGACGCGGGATGTTCAGCAGCGGGTCGCCGACCCGCAGCGCGAGCCCGAAATTGGGGTCGGCCGCATCGCGTGCCACCTCCGCGTCGGTATACGCGTAATTTAGCTGGATGCGCGCATCATACGGGAGGCGGCCGGAAAGTTCGGCCTCGACCCCGCGGCTGCGCGCGCGACCGATCGCCTGCGAGAAGCCGGCATTGACCGGGTCGGCGGTCAGCACGTTCGACTTGGTGGTGCGGAACGCCGCCAGCGTGCCGGTGACACGCTCGTTGAACAGCGCAAGCTTGACGCCGGCCTCGTACGATGTGGTCCGTTCGGGCATGAATGGCCGCGCGTCGAAGGTGACGCCGATGTTGGGACGGAAGCCGCGCGCGTAATTGCCGTACAGCGACACGGCGTCGGTCAGCAGCACGCTGGCGCCGACCTGCGGATTGAAGGCGGTGCGGTGCTGACCGGTGCGGCTGTTGAGCAGCCGGTTCCGGACGTCCTGTTCGAAATCGTCGTAACGCCCGCCGACGCGCAACTTCAGCCGGGCGGTCACGTCGATCTGGTCCTGGACGTAGAAGCCGTAGGAGAATTGCCGCTCGACGTTGTTCTGGAACGGCGCGACGGCGGGCAGTTTGCCATAGACGGGCGCGAAGATATCGACGCTGTTGCCGATGGCTGTGGTGCGCTGCGCGGCGATCGGAGGCGGACGATAGCGGTTCTGGATCACCGTGATGCCGTAATCGTCCCAATCGGCACCGATCAGGACATGATGCCGCGCACCGAATGTCGCGAAGCGACCGCCCAACTCGGCGCGGAAGGTGTGGTCAGTGGTGCGATAGTCGCGGTAGCGACGCTGGCGCGAGAGCGTCCGGCCGTCGACGAACAACTGCTGGCGGGAGGCGACGAGTTCGGCCTCGGTCGAGAAACCCTCCGCCTCGGTCTCGCGATAGCCGGCGCCGAGGATCAACGACCAGTTACGCGAGAAGGCGTGCTGTATCTGCGCCTGATGGCCGAGCGCCTCGATACGCAGCGGTCCGTCGCCGGGCTCACCGAGAAAGCGCGTGCGCGGGATCGCATCGAGGCGGCCGTTCACCGCCACGACGCCGCGATCGAAGTCGAGGTCCTGCCGGATGTACTCGAGTTCGTAGGACAGGCCGGTGTCGCGGGCCGGCGTCCACAGGATCGTCGGGGTGACGGTAGCGCGGCGGCTCGCGATCGTGTCGCGGAAGCTGTCGGCGCGCTCGGCTGCGCCGGTGACGCGGAGCGCGAGCGTGCTGGCGAGCGGGATGTTGAGGTCACCCTCGCTGCGCCAGCTGCCGAAGCTGCCGTGCGACAGCGTGGCGGCGGCCGCGACGTCGCGCTGCGGCTTTTTGGTGACGATGTTGATCGTGCAACCGGGCTCGACGCGGCCGAACAGGGCGGAGTTCGGGCCTTTGAGCACCTCGATGCGTTCGACGTTGGCGGTGTCGCGCGCACCGCCATAGCCGCGCGCGGCGTTGAAGCCGTTGACGAGATAGTTGCTGGCGCTGTTCTCGTCACCCGCAAAGCCGCGGCACGCGAAATTGTCGAACAGCCCGCCGAAATTGTTCTGCCGCGCCACGCCGCCTGCGAAATCGAGCGCATCGTCGAGGCGAGTCACGCCGGCGGCGCGGAGCAACTCGCCATCCAGAACCTGGATGCTCTGCGGGATCTCGAGCGGGGGCGCGTCACCGGCATAGGCGCGGCGCTGTCCGGCGACCACGATGTCGGTGGCAAGGTCAGACTGCGCGGCGGCGACGGCGGCGTCGTCCTTCGGCGTCGCCGATGCCGCCTGCGCGAGCAAAAGGACCGTGGCGGTTCCTGCCAGCCACGGCGCCAGCAACCGAAATCGCTCCGTCATCATCGCCCCTATCGTCTGCCCACGACCGCTCGACCGTGCGGGGACCATAATGCTTAATCCCTCATGTTCCGTTTCGCGATCGAGCGTCGGCGGGCGGTTAGGTGAGAATGATAGCGATATGCAACTTCTATGATGCTGCCGGCGGGCGGGTCGGTTTTCTCGCAAGTTCGTTGCCCTCGGCCACCGCCACCGGGGGCTCAGCGCCGGTCCGCAATCAATTCCTCCTTGTGGTTCATCGGCATAGCGGTCCCCCATCCCGGTGATCCGCACTAGTCGCGGGGCGCCGACGAGATCGCGCGACAGAACGGTGTTTCCTTGAAAATCAAGCGGCAGGCGCTAAGCAACCCGAATTGGCGGCAAGACCATTGCAAGACCATTGCGGACTTCGGAGAACCAGCATGCGTATCGCACTCGGCATCGGCACGGCCCTTCTGATGATGGCGGGTGCGCCCGCGACGGCCGCGCCCGCGCCCGGCCCCGACAACGCCTTGACCGCCAGGGAGCGGCAGCAGGGCTGGCGATTGCTGTTCGATGGACGCGACCTGTCCGGATGGCGGTCCTTCGACGGCACGGCGCCGGCGGCGACCTGGACGGTCAGCGACGGTACGCTGAAGCTGACCAAGGCCGACGGCAAGATGAGTGGCACCGATCTGGTCACCAACGAGACCTACGGCGCGTTCGAATTGACGCTGGACTGGAAGGTCGAGCGCGGCGGGAACAGCGGCGTGCTGTACCTCGCGCGCAACGTGCCCGGCGCGCCGTTGCTGTACCAGAGCGGGCTTGAGATGCAGGTGCTCGACGATGCCGGGCATCCCGACGGCAAGATCCCGACGCATCGCGCCGGCTCGCTGTACGACATGACCGTGCCGCCGGCGGGCGTGGCGCATCCGGCCGGCAGCTGGAACCATGCGCGGCTGCTGGTCGAAGGCGGGCGCATCCGGCAATGGCTGAACGGCACGCCGACCGCCGACGTTTCATATGGCGACGAGGCGTGGCGCAAGCGCGTGGCCGGATCGAAGTTTGCGAAGATGGCGCAATTCGGCTCCTTTTCCAGCGGGGTGATCGGTTTGCAGGACCATGGCGAGCCGGTCGCGTTCCGTAACATCAAAATCCGCCGCATCGGGGCATCGGCGACGGGAGCGGCGCGGTGATGGCAGCGAAGACGGCCTCGGACGACGCGATCGACGTCATCATCGTCGGTTCGGGCGCGGCCGGCGGGATGGCGGCGCATAGCCTGACGAAATCGGGGTTGCGCTGCCTGATGCTGGAGGCCGGCCGCAGCTACGATCCGCAGGCGGAGGTCAACATGTATGCGCCTGAAAGCGACGCGCCGCTGCGCGGGACGGGAACGCCCGAAAAGCCGTTCGGCTATTTCGACGCGACCGTCGACGGCGGCTGGGAAGTGGAGGGCGAGCCCTACACCACGCAACAGGGCAGCGACTTCCGCTGGTATCGCCCGCGCATGCTGGGCGGTCGCACCAACCATTGGGGACGGCACGTCCCGCGGCTGGGACCGTATGATTTCAAGCCGTTTTCGCGCGACGGGCTCGGCGTGGACTGGCCGATCGGCTATGACGATGTCGCGCCTTTCTATGACCGGGTCGAGCGGATGATCGGTGTCAACGGCGGGCCGATCGGGCTGGAGAACCATCCCGACTCTCCGCCCGGGTGCCTGATGCCGCCGCCCAAGCCGCGCGTGCCGGAGATGCTGATCACGGCGGCGGCCGAAAGCCTGGGCATCCCGGTGCGTGCGGCGCATACCGCGGTGCTGACGCGCGACATGCCCGACCCGGTGGCGCCGCGCAGTGCGTGCTTCAACGCGACGCCGTGCACGCGTGGCTGCACGATCGGCGCGATGTTCCAGACCACCACTTCGCTGCTGCCGCAGGCCAAGGCGACCGGCAAGCTGCGCGTCGTGACCGACGCGATGGTGTCACGCGTGGTAATGGGCGCGAAGGGGCGCGCGACCGGCGTGGAATATGTCGATCGCAAGACCGGCATGCGTCATCAGGTGACCGCAAAGGCGGTGGTTCTGGCCGCCGGCACGGGCGAAACGACGCGGTTGTTGCTCAACTCGGGCACGGACGGGCGCGGATTGGCCAACTCCTCGGGCGAGCTGGGGCGCAATCTCACCGATTCCACCGGCGCATCGTTCAGCGCCTTCATCCCCGGGCTGGCCGGGCGCCCGCGCTATAACGAGGATGGCATCGGCGGGCAGCACATCTACATCCCGTTCTGGCTCTACAAGGAGCAGAAGCGCGGCGAACTGGATTTTGCGCGCGGCTATCATTTCGAGATCGGCGGGCGGTTCGGGATCCCGTCGTCGTCGGCGTTGCCGCGCGTCTGGGGGCCGGCGCTGAAGCAGGCGGTGCGCGCCACCTCGGGCGCGACGATCGGCCTGACGCTGCGTGGCGAGATGATCCCCAACAAGGACACCTTCTGCGAGATCGATCCGACCGTGAAGGACCGCTTCGGCATCCCGGTGCTGCGCTTCGCGTTCAAGTGGTCGAAGCACGAGGTCAACCAGATCGCGCACGGCCGCCGTGCGGCGCATTCGGTGTTCAAGCGCCTGAACGGCACGATCCTCGACCCCGACCTGCCCCCGGAGGAGATCATGACCGCGGGTGGCGAGATCATCCACGAACTCGGCACGGCACGCATGGGGGCGGACAAGCGGTCGTCGGTGGTCGACAGCTACGGGCAGACATGGGACGTCGACAACGTGGTGTTGATGGACGGTGCGACCTTTGCCTCGGGCGCCCACAAGAACCCGACGCTCACCATCCTCGCGCTCGCGCTGCGTGCGTCGGAACGGCTTGCCGCGCGCATGAAGTCGGGAGCAATGGCATGACCTTCACCCGCCGCACGACACTGAAATGGTTCGCGACCGCGACGACGCTGTCGCTGGCAGGCTGGTCGCCCGCGCTCGCCGCCAAAGCGACCGCGGAGGGGCCGCCGCCGCCGTTCGCGGTCGTCGACTGGCCGGCGAACGTGCCGGCGCTGCCGCCGACCAAAGGCTATGGCCGCGACCCGAACCTGATGGAGCCGAAGGTGGCGTGGCCGCTGACGCTGACCAGGGCGCAGCGCGCGACGGTCGACATGCTCGGCGACATGATCCTGCCGGCCGACGCGGCATCGCCGGGCGCGGGCAAGCTCGGCGTCGGTGCGTTCATCGACGAATGGGTCAGCGCGCCATACCCGAACCAGCGGGTCGATCGCGCCACGATCATCCCGGGGCTGATGTGGCTGGATGCGCAGAGCAAGGCGCTGCACGGGACGGCGTTCACCGCGATCACGGCGCCGCAGCGCGCGATGCTGCTCGACGCCCTGACCGTTGCCGCGCCCTCGGCGCGGATGGCGCAGCCGGTCGCGTTCATGGACCGGCTGCGCAACCTGTTCGTGCTCGGCTTCTACAGCCTGCCGGAGGGCAAGGCCGACATGGGATATATCGGCGACCAGCCGACCGAGGGACCGTACCCGGGCCCGGATCAGGCCGCACTGGCGCATCTCGCCGGGCTGCTCGACACGCTGAAGCTTGCACCGGCGAAAGCCTGACGCAAGAGCGGCGGCGCCCGGCATCGACGTGCCGGGACGTCGCCGCCGATATCACGGGCGGTATCGTTGCGGGACAAGGTCGTCGGGGTAGGTCATTGATTAGTAAGGCTCGCCCGATACACGACGGCGATGCGCATCCTCTGCATCCTTGGTCTTCATCGCTGGTCCAGTCGCCAGACCGCCCGCGCCGGGACCACCGTCCATCGCTGCGCACGCTGCGAAACCCGGCTGATCATCCACAACGGGCGCAATCGCCGGCGCAAGCGCGTCTATCTGGCGGCGGCGTTGCTGGTGTCGGCCGCGCTCTGGTTCGTCAGCTACAACCTCGTCTTTCACGGCCGCACCAAGGTGCTCCACACCGCATCCAAGGCTGCGAACAAGGCGGGGGCCGTCGCGTCGCGCGGTCGCACGGCGATCCACCGGATCGAGGGTGACAGCGGCGCGTACGTGGACGGGAACGACTGACAGCCCGGCCGTCGCTTTCGCCAAGCCGGGCCGACGTGCGCCGATCCATCGGCATGACAGCCGTCGCGATCCACTCGGGGGGCGGGGTGACGGAGCCGGCCCCGCCGGGGCATCGAACCTACGTGGCGATCGGCGTTAGCCGGTCAGCGCCTCCCCCAAGGCCGCGAGCAGCGCTGCGTCGGGCGCGGCCTGACCGGCAACGACCAGCCCGATGTCGCGCGTGGCGTCGAATTCCGCCAGCGGCACGCGCACGACGCCGGGCTCGCGAAAGCCGTCCGGCATCACCGTGATCCCCAGCCGCGCGCGGACGTGCGCCAGCGCGCGGTCATCGCTGGTGGTGCGCGCCGGGAAGAATGGACGGACCCCGCGCGCGGTGAAGAAACGGCTGGTTTCGGACAGCATCTCGCAGTGGCGGCGCACGATCATCGCCTCGTGCGCGACCTCCTCGGCGCGCAGTACAGTGCGGCCCGCGAGCGGATGCGTCGCGCCGACCGCGAGCGAATAGCCTTCGGTCAGCAGGTGCTGCCCCGCCGCGCGGGCATCGCCGTCGCGAAGGATCGTAAGCGCGGTGTCGACGCGGCCGCGGGCGAGTCGCGCGCGCAGATCGCGTTCGGTGCCCTCGACGATCTCGACCGGTTCGCCGCCGCGCGTCGCGAGCCAGCGCTCGATCCAGCGCCGCGGGATCGTGGTGAGCACGCCAAGCCGCAGAACCGGCGTGGCGGCGCCGCCGGTCACCGCGCGTTCGGCGGCGGCGAACCCCGCCTCGATGGTGCGCGCATGTGCGAGCAGCCCGGCACCCGCGTCGGTCAGCGCGACGCGGCGGTTGGTGCGGTTGAACAACGTGCGGCCCAGCGACGCCTCCAGCCGCGCGATCCCGACCGACAGCGTCGGCTGCGACACGTTGCAGGCCGCCGCCGCGCGCGAGAAGTTGCCAGCATCGACCACCGCCAGGAAGTAGCGCAGATGATAACGGTCGATCATAGACGGCATCTATACACAGCTTGTGCGCGTTTCAATTTTGCAGCGCCGTCACGGCACCGTACAAGACCGGCAAAGACGACATAGGAGAGAGCGATGGACCTCGATTTCGGTCTGGGCGAGATGGCGGACACGATCCGCGAGACGGTGCGGCGCTTCGCGGCCGACCGGATCGCACCGATCGCCGCACAGGTCGATGCCGAGGATCGCTTCGCGCGCGAGCTGTGGCCGGAGATGGGCGCGCTGGGGCTGCACGGCATCACCGTCGACGAGGCGGACGGCGGGCTGGGGCTCGGCTACCTCGAGCACGTCATCGCCTGTGAGGAGGTGAGCCGCGCCTCGGCCGCGATCGGGCTCAGCTACGGCGCGCATTCCAACCTGTGTGTCAACCAGATCCGCCGCTGGGGCAATGCCGAGCAGAAGGCCAAGTATCTGCCGGCGCTGATCTCTGGCGAGCATGTCGGCAGCCTCGCGATGTCGGAGGCGGGCGCCGGATCGGACGTCGTCTCAATGAAGCTGCGCGCGACGAAGGTTGACGGCGGGTGGCGGCTGAACGGCACCAAGTTCTGGATCACCAACGCCGCCTATGCCGATACCCTGGTCGTCTATGCCAAAACCGACGTCGAGGCGGGTTCGCGCGGGATCACCGCCTTCCTGATCGAGAAGGATTTTGCCGGTTTCTCGATCGGGCAGAAGATCGACAAGCTGGGCATGCGCGGCTCGCCGACGGCAGAGTTGGTGTTCGACGATTGCTTCGTCGCCGACACACAGGTGATGGGGCCGCTGAACGGCGGCGTGAAGGTGCTGATGTCCGGGCTCGATTACGAGCGTGTCGTGCTGTCGGGTATCCAGCTCGGCATCATGCAGGCGTGCATCGACACGGTGTTGCCGTACGTGCGCGAACGCAAGCAGTTCGGGCGGCCGATCGGCGAGTTCCAGCTGATGCAGGCCAAGGTCGCCGACATGTATGTCGCGCTGAATTCGGCACGCGCCTATGTCTATGCGGTGGCCAGGGCGTGCGATGCGGGACGGACGACGCGCTTCGACGCGGCGGGATGCATCCTGCTCGCCTCCGAAAGCGCGGTGAAGGTGGCAGGCGAGGCGATCCAGGCGCTGGGCGGCGCCGGCTATACCAAGGACTGGCCGGTCGAGCGCTACTGGCGCGACGCCAAGCTGCTCGACATCGGCGCCGGCACGAACGAGGTGCGCCGGATGCTGATCGGACGCGAGTTGATCGGGCACGACGCGCCGAGGGCACAATGACCGCGCTGCGCTCGCTGGTCGACACCGGCGCGGAGGCGTTCGCGGCCAATGACGCGCACAATCGCGCGCTGGCGGCGGCGTTGCGCGACACGGCGGCGCAGAGCGCGCTGGGCGGATCGGCGCAGCATCGTGCCCGCCACGTCGCGCGCGGCAAGCTGCTGCCGCGCGACCGCGTCGACCGGCTGCTCGATCCCGCGGCGCCGTTCCTGGAGGTCGGCGCGCTGGCGGCGAACGGCATGTACGATGACGGCAAGGGTCAGGGGGGGGCACCGGGCGCGGGGATGATCGCGGGGGTAGGACGGGTCTCCGGCCGCGACTGCATGATCGTCGCCAACGACCCGACCGTGAAGGGCGGCGCATACTTCCCGATGACGGTGAAGAAGCATTTGCGCGCGCAGGAGATCGCACGCGAGAACCGCCTGCCGTGCCTGTATCTGGTCGACAGCGGCGGCGCGAACCTGCCTCACCAGGCGGAGGTGTTCCCGGACCGCGAACATTTCGGGCGGATATTCTTCAACCAGGCGCAGATGTCGGCGGAAGGGATCGCGCAGATCGCCTGCGTGATGGGCAGCTGCACGGCCGGCGGTGCGTACGTGCCCGCCATGTCCGACGAAAGCGTGATCGTCCGCGATCAGGGGACGATCTTCCTCGCCGGGCCGCCGCTGGTGAAGGCAGCGACGGGCGAGGTGATCTCGGCGGAGGAACTGGGCGGCGCGGAGACGCACGGCCGCCGCTCGGGCGTGGTGGATCATGTCGCGGAGAACGACGAGCACGCCTTGCTGATCGTGCGCGACATCGTCGCGACGCTGGGCAGGGCGCGGGCGCCCGAGGTGTCGCTTGCGACCCCGCGCGCGCCGCTGCTCGACGCGCAGGAATTGTATGGCATCGTGCCGCAGGACGTGCGCGCGCCCTATGACGTGCGCGAGGTGATCGGCCGGATCGTCGACGGGTCCGACTTCCACGAGTTCAAGGCGCTGTACGGCACCACGCTGGTGTGCGGCTTCGCGCATATCTGGGGGATGCCGGTCGCGATCCTCGCCAACAACGGCGTGCTGTTCAGCGAGTCGGCGCTGAAGGGTGCACATTTCATCGAACTGGCGTGCCAGCGGCGCATCCCTTTGCTGTTCCTGCAGAACATCTCCGGCTTCATGGTCGGCGGCAAATATGAGGCGGAAGGGATCGCCAAGAACGGCGCGAAGCTGGTGACCGCCGTCGCGACCGCGTCGGTGCCGAAGATCACCGTGCTGATCGGCGGCAGCTTCGGCGCGGGGAATTACGGGATGTGCGGTCGTGCCTTTTCGCCGCGCTTCCTGTTCAGCTGGCCCAACGCGCGTATCTCGGTAATGGGCGGCGAGCAGGCGGCAAGCGTGCTGGCCACCGTCCACCGCGATGCCGAGACGTGGAGCGCCGACGACGCCGAACGCTTCAAAGCGCCGATCCGCCGGAAATACGAGGACGAGGGCAATCCTTACTACGCGACGGCGCGGCTGTGGGACGACGGGATCATCGATCCGGTGCAGACCCGCGACGTGCTGGGCCTCGCCTTCGCCGCCACGCTGAACGCGCCCGTGCCCGAGCGCGCGCAGTTCGGCCTGTTCCGGATGTGATGCGCGTACTGCTAGCCACCGAAGAGAGGCGCCGATGATCCTGCTGATGCTGCTGTTGCAGACCACCCCGGTCGCCCCGATCGTGAAGGGTACCGCATTGCCGCCACCCGGCACCGAGGAGGCGCAGGTGATGGCGCCCGTCGGCGCATTGCTGCGCGCGCTGGAGACGAACGACCGCGCCGCGGTGCTCGCCGCCACGGTGCCGGAGGGGACGATCACCGCGACCCGCACCGCGCCCGATGGCAGGCCGCAGCGCCGCACGCTTCGCTGGGCCGATTATGCCGCACAGCTGACGCCGGAGAACGGGCCAGTGATCGAGAAGCTGGCGACGCCGGCGATCGAGATCGACGGGGACATGG
The DNA here is from genome assembly GCF_000419605.1 of Sphingomonas phyllosphaerae 5.2. Classification (NCBI taxonomy): domain Bacteria; kingdom Pseudomonadati; phylum Pseudomonadota; class Alphaproteobacteria; order Sphingomonadales; family Sphingomonadaceae; genus Sphingomonas; species Sphingomonas phyllosphaerae. Next base: position 1,497,100 of record NZ_ATTI01000001.1, read on the forward strand.
CGATGGTCTGGGCGCCGTACACGGTGACGGTCGCGGGCAAGCCGGCGCAGTGCGGATACAACCTTTTCGACATGGTGCGTGGCGAGGCGGGCTGGAAGATAATGAACGTCGTCTATTCGGCGCGCACCGCGGGGTGCACGCCATGATCGCCTCGCTTCTGATCGCCAACCGCGGCGAGATCGCGCGCCGCATCATCCGCTCCGCGCAGGCGCTCGGCATTCGCACGATCGCGGTGCATTCCGACGTCGACGCCGGAATGCCGTTCGTGCGCGAGGCCGACGAAGCGGTGTGCATCGGCACCGCGGCCGCCGCCGACAGCTATTTGCGGCAGGACCGTTTGCTGGAGGCTGCGCGCGCGACCGGGGCGCAGGCGATCCACCCCGGCTATGGTTTCCTGTCGGAGAATGCCGGCTTCGCCGAGGCGGTGGTCGCCGCCGGGCTGGTGTGGGTCGGCGCGCCGCCCGCGGCGATCCGGGCGATGGGGCTGAAGGATGCCGCGAAGGCGCGGATGATCGCCGCCGGCGTGCCGGTGACGCCGGGCTATCTCGGCGAGGATCAATCGCCCGATCGCCTGCGCGCGGAGGCGGATGCGATCGGCTATCCGGTGCTGATCAAGGCCGTCGCCGGGGGCGGCGGCAAGGGGATGCGGCAGGTCGAGGCACCCGCCGACTTCGCCGAGGCGCTGGCGAGCTGCAAGCGCGAGGCGGCGGCGTCGTTCGGCGACGACCGCGTCCTGATCGAGAAATACATCCTCTCGCCGCGTCATGTCGAGGTGCAGGTGTTCGGCGACACGCACGGGCAGGTCGTGCACCTGTTCGAACGCGATTGTTCGCTGCAACGTCGCCACCAGAAAGTGATCGAGGAAGCGCCGGCGCCCGGGATGGATGCGGAGACGCGCGGCGCGGTGTGTGACGCCGCGGTGCGCGCGGCCCGGGCGGTCGATTATGTCGGCGCGGGCACGATCGAGTTCATCGCAGACGGCTCAGAGGGGCTGCGCGCGGATCGCATCTGGTTCATGGAGATGAACACGCGGCTGCAGGTCGAACATCCGGTGACCGAGGCGATCACCGGGCAGGATCTGGTCGAGTGGCAGCTGCGGGTCGCGTCCGGCGAGCCACTGCCGAAGTCGCAGGCCGAGCTGTCGATCACCGGCTGGGCGATGGAGGCGCGGCTGTATGCCGAGAACCCGGCAACCGGCTTCCTGCCGTCCACCGGCCCGCTCGACCGGCTGCGCTTCCCCGCCAACGTGCGTGTCGACAGCGGCGTGGAGGAGGGCGGCGCGGTCACGCCGTTCTACGACCCGATGATCGCCAAGCTGATCGTCCATGGCGCCACCCGCACGCAGGCGGCGCAGCGCCTGGCGGCCGCGGCGCGCGGCACGCAGGTGTGGCCGGTGCGTACCAACGCGGCGTTCCTGGCGCGGGCGGCGGCGCATCCGGACTTCGTTGCAGGACGGGTCGATACGGGCTTCATCGCGCGCCATGCGGACGCGCTGATCGCGCCCGCCGAGCCCTCGGCGGAGGTGATCGCCGCGGCGGCGGCGGCGATCCTGCCGCCGGTCACGGACGATCCGTGGACCGCGTTGCGTGGGTTCCGCACCAACGCCGCGCCCGCCCCGCTGGTGGCGGTGGAGGTCGCCGGCAAGGCGCATCTCGCCGCCCCCGCCGTGCTGCCGGGCGCGGAGGTCGCGGACGGCGTTCTGTTCGTGGCGGGCGAGGCGTGGCCGTTCGGGCCGCGTCGCGCCGATCACGTCGGCGGTGCCGGTGACGGCGATGGCGCCTTGCTTGCGCCGATGCCCGGACGGGTGATCGCGGTGCCCGTCATCGCCGGCCAGAAGGTGACGCGCGGCGAGCGGTTGCTGGTGCTGGAGGCGATGAAAATGGAGCAGGCGCTGGTGGCGCCGTTCGACGGCATCGTCGCCGAACTGAAGGTGACCGAGGGCGCGCAGGTGACCGAGGGCATGCTGCTCGCGCGGATCGTGGCGGAGGAGGGTTGATGGCCGGGCGTTACTACGACGATTGGCAGGTCGGCGACCGGATCGTGCACGAGATCCGCCGCACCGTGACCGAAACCGACAATCTGCTGTTTTCGACCATGACGCACAATCCCCAGCCGCTGCACCTTGATGCGGAGGCGGCGCGGGCGAGCGAGTTCGGGCAGATCATCGTCAACGGCACCTTCACCTTCGCGCTGATGGTCGGCCTGTCCGTGGGCGACACGACGCTCGGCACGCTGGTCGCGAACCTGGGCTACGACAAATTGGTGATGCCCCATCCGGTGTTCATCGGTGACACGCTCCGTGCCGAAACCGAAGTGCACGAATTGAAGGACAGCCGCTCGCGACCGCAAGCGGGGATCGTCACCTTCGCACACCACTTGCGGAACCAGCGCGACGAGATCGTCTGCCAATGCCTGCGCACCGCGCTTCTGAACAGGAAGCCGGCATGACGTGGCGCTCGCTGCTGTTCGTGCCGGGCGATCGGCCCGAGCGCTTCGCCAAGGCCGAGGCAAGCGGGGCGGACGCGTTGATCCTCGACCTGGAGGATGCGGTTGCCGCCGCCACGAAGGACGTTGCGCGTGCCGCGATCGCCGCGCGGCTGCGCGGGCCGCGTGGTGCCGTGGCGCTGATCGTTCGCGTCAATCCGCTCGATACCGCGCTGTGCGTTGACGACCTCGCTGCGCTGGGCGGTCTCTCGCCGGATGCGGTGATGCTCCCCAAGGCGGAGGGCGCGGCGAGCGTGCGTGCGCTGTCCGAACGGCTGGCGGGGGCGGGGATCGCTGCGCCGATCCTGCCGATCGCCACCGAGACGCCCGCCGCGATCTTCCAGCTCGGCAGCTATGCCGGATGCGGCGTGCCGCTCGCCGGACTGACGTGGGGCGCGGAGGACCTGCCTGCCGCGATCGGCGCCGCCACCAGCCGTGAAGAAGACGGCCGTTTTACCGCGCCTTATGAGATGGCGCGCGCCTTGACGCTGTTCGGCGCGCATGCCGCCGGGGTCGCCCCGATCGAGACGGTCTATCCGGCGTTCCGCGATCTCGACGGGTTGCATGCCTATGCGGGCCGCGCCGCACGCGATGGCTTCACCGGCATGATGGCGATCCACCCCGCGCAGATCGCCACGATCAACGCCGCTTTCACGCCCACGCGCGCGCAGATCGACCACGCGCAGCGGGTAGTCGCAGCCTTCGAGCAAGCGCCGAGTGCGGGTGCGTTGCAGCTCGACGGCCGGATGATCGATGCACCGCATCTGCTGCAGGCGCGGCGGCTGCTGGCGAGGATCTGAAGGCGCGCGCGCCAGGACGGCACCGCGCGACCGGAACCCTGCCGATCGCCCCGCGCTATGCCGGGATGCAGAACGACGACGACATCCCCAACGCCCGCCATCGCGCAGTGCCCAGCGGCCGGCTCGCACGCCTCGGCGGATTCGGCCGCCTTGCCGGCGGCGTCGCGGGCGGAATGCTGGCGGAGGGCGCGCGGCGACTGGCGGCGGGTGAGCGGCCCAGGGTCGGCGACCTGATCCTCACCCCCGGCAACGCCGCGCGCGTCGCGGACCGGCTGTCGCACCTGCGCGGCGCCGCGATGAAGCTGGGGCAGATGATCTCGATGGACGCCGGCGACGTGCTGCCGGCCGAGTTGCAGACGATCCTCGCGCAACTCCGCAACCAGGCCTACCGGATGCCGCCGCAGCAGCTCGACGGCGTGCTGCGACGTGAGTGGGGTGCGGATTGGCGGCGCCGCTTCCGGCATTTCGAGGCCTCGCCGGTGGCGGCTGCGTCGATCGGGCAAGTCCACCGCGCGACCTTGCCGGACGGACGCGTGCTGGCGATCAAGGTACAATATCCCGGGGTCGCGGAGAGCATCGGGTCGGACGTCGACAACGTCGCGACGCTGCTCCGCGTGTCCGGCCTGCTCCCTGCGACTCTCGACCTCAAGCCGTTGCTGGAAGAGGCCAAGCGCCAGCTTGCCGAGGAGGCCGATTACGTCCGCGAGGGCGCGCAGCTTCGGGCCTATCGCGAGCGGCTGACGGGTGATGCGCGCTATATCGTGCCGTCGCTGGAGGAGGCGCTCACCACCCGCCGCGTGCTGGCGATGGAGTTCGTCGAAGGTCGCGCGATCGAGGCGCTCGCCGACGCGTCGCAGGAGGAGCGCGATGCAGCGATGACCTCGCTGATCGCGCTGGTGCTGCGTGAATTGTTCGAGTTCGGCGTGATGCAGACCGATCCGAACTTCGCCAATTATCGCTGGCGCAGCGAGACGCGGACGCTGGTGCTGCTCGATTTCGGGGCGGCGCGCGACGTGCCCGCGGCGACGTCCGACAGCTATCGCCGGCTGATCGCGGCCGGGCTGGCCCGTGACCGCGACCTGATCCGCGAGATCGCGGTCGAGACGGGCTTCATCGGCACCGCCGCCGCGACGGCACATCGCCCGGCGATCGACCGGATCATCGCTGCGATCGACGACGCGCTCAATCGCCCCGGCCCGTTCGACTTCGGCGACCGCGCCTTCGTCCCGGTGGTGCGCGAGGAGGCCAAGGCGATCGTCGCCGACCGCGCAACGTGGCACGTGCCGCATGTCGAGACGCTGTTCGTACAGCGGAAGGTCAGCGGGACGGCGTTGCTGGCGGCGCGGTTGAAGGCGCGGGTCGATGTGCGCGGGCTGGCGGCGGCGGCTGTGGGGTACTCAGGGTAGGTGCCGCATATCTGTGGCCGCACCCGATCGATATACGAAGGTGCTGTCGCTTGGCTATGCCGCGGCTAGAGCGGTTTCCGGCCACGTTGCACCACCGTCATCGCCCTTTGGGCGCCCCGACGCGGCGTGGTGATTTCGGCCGCCGCGGGGTTGCTCCCCGCTTACGATGCCAAAGCATCGCGCCCTCCTCGCGCCTTGCGACGGATCGAAATCCCCTCCATGCCGATGGCGCAACATGATCCGAAACCGCTCTAGCTTGTAACTCCGCCGCCCGGCCGGTTGCCATCGGTAACGCCGAGCATGCGCAGGCCCGTGTGATCGTCGAGGCCGAACGCAGGTTGCCGCGTGGCGGTTCGCCACTCGATGCGCGAGCGGCCGTGCGACCTTGCGAGCTGTAATCCATTTTTTGTCGTGCGGATGTGCCGACATGGCGCCGACCGGATTAGCCGTTGAGAGATGCCGCGGGCAAGTCATTCCCGTGTGCAGGCGCGCCTGCATGACGGCGATGTGTTGCCGGCTGGCGTGAACGGCGGCAACCACTTTCAACAAGGCAATTCAATCACAAACCCCCCGTCATCCGTAATCGGAAAGCGCGGTGGTATCCGTTGCCGGCAAAGTCATGTTCGCTAGGAAATATCTTCCTACTATGTTCATGTGAGCAATTATAAACCCCGACGAGCTATTTATTTCGTGTTCTGCAAGTCGCGCCGAAGACGTATCTTCCTTTAACACACCGGTAATCTGTTGGCTGATAACCGTTCGTCACCGCAGCGGGAGTCGCGACGTGGCCGAAAACTGGTCGCGCAAGTCGCCGCGCGATCAAAAGGGGAAATTCCAGTGAGTTTGACGAACGCTACATTTTGTACGCTGCGCAAGGGTGTTTCGGCAGCGGCCTTGGTCGCGGCGATTGTCCGCCAGCCTATGCGCAGGAGGCGGTGCCGACCCCGGGTAAGGACGCCCGAGGCCGGCAAGATGCAGCGGCGGCAGCGACACCGTCCGACGCGGATGTAGGCAACACGGTCGTCGTCACCGGGACGTTGTTTCGGGATTCGAACGCCACCTCGATCTCGCCGGCGACGGTACTCAGTTCGGCGACGCTCCGGCGGGCGAACATCACGACCGCACAGGATGCGATCCGTTCCATTTCGGCAGACAGTGCCGGCTCGATCTCGACCGGGTTCCGCAACGGATTCTCGGCCGGCGGCGCTGCCGTATCGTTGCGCGGTCTCGGCGTCTCGTCGACGGTGGTGTTGATCGACGGGCTTCGCTCGGCGAATTTCCCGCTGAACGATGACGGACACAACGCCTATGTCGACCTGAACTCGATCCCGTTCAGCGTTATCGACCGCATCGAAGTGTTGAAGGACGGCGCATCCTCCACTTACGGCGCCGACGCGATCGGCGGCGTCGTCAACCTGATCAGCAAGAAGAACTTTCAGGGGGTGGAAGGGTCCGTGCAGGGCGGCACGACCGATCACGCCGACGGCCCGCACTATCGCGCGACCCTGACGGTCGGACACGGCGACTATAAGGAGCAGGGGTGGAATTTCTACCTGAACGGCGAATATACCTATGACGGGTACATCACCAACAACTCCCGCGGCTACCCTTTCAACACTCTCGATTTGCGACGCAGCGGCCTGGCCGACCGGAACCGTAACGATGACTCGCTCACCGCCGCGAACCCGCAGGCCGTGGTCACGCAGGTCACCCAGTCCGACCTCAACAATCCGTTGTCCGGCAAAGTCGGTGCGCCGCTGACCAACCAGTATCAGCTGCTCAACCCCGCCGCCTGCCCCTTCGGCAGCTTTACGGTGGCCACGGCGGCGGCACGCGGCACCGGCTGCAGCCACAACCTGCCGGATGAATATTCGATCATCCAGCCGCGGCAGCAACGATATTCGACCACGGGGCGCCTGACCGTGCGCCTGAGCGATAATCTGGAGGCCTTCGCCAGCGGCAGCTACTCGCATTCCGAAGTGAGCATCACCGGCGCGCCGATGCCGATCCGCTCGGCCGAGCCGTTCCGTGGTCCTTCCGCTCTCGCGTCCAGCAATCCCGGCATCGTCCTGCCGGTCTATGTCTGCTCCGCAGGGGTGAACTGTTCCACGGCTGCGGACCGCCGGCTCAACCCGAACAATCCCTACGCAGCGGCCAATGCCGGCACCCCGGGGCGCGGCGCGGCGCGCATCTTCTATCTGTTCGGCGACATTCCAGCGGGCAGCGATCGCTACCTCGACGTGTTTCGCGGCACGGCGGGCATCGCAGGCGATCTGGGCGACGGCTTCAGATTCCGCGTGAACGGCGTCTATGCCCGCGACAATCTGAGTGTCACGCAGCGCGGCTACATCAACGTCCAGGGCCTGTTGGGTGCGATCAACACGGGGGCCTACGATTTCGTCAATCCCGGACAGAACACCGCGGTGGTGCGACAGCAGGTTTCGCCGGATCGCATCACGCCGTCCTATTCGACGGTAGCGACGATCGGCGGTTCGCTCATCAAGCGGGTGATGGAGCTGCCGGGCGGCGACCTCAACATCGGTGCGGGCTTCCAGATCCGGCGCGAGACGTTGATGAACCGCAACGCGAACGCGGACCTGAGCTTCTACCGGCTGAACACCTCCTCCGCGCAGGGGCGCCAGACCGTCACCGCCGGGTTCTTCGAGATCGACGCGCCCTTCGCGGAGCAAGTCGACTTGAATGTCTCGGGACGATACGATCATTACTCGGAGGGTTACAGCAACTTCTCACCGAAGGTCGGTGTCAGGGTCACGCCGGTCGAGCAGATATCGCTTCGTGCGACCTATTCACAGGGTTTCCGCGCACCCACATTCGCCGAGAACAATCCGGCCAGCAGCTATGCCGGCTATTCGCCATTCGAGTCGCCGGCTGTCTTTGTTGCCGCCCACCCGGGCAATGCCGATTATACCAATAATTACAACATCGGCAGCGGCGCCACGGGCAATGCCAAAATCCTGCCGGAAGTGTCGCGCAGCGTCACGTTCGGTACATTGCTCAAGCCGACGCGCTGGCTGGCGCTGACGGCCGACTATTACAACATCAAGAAGTCGAACCTGATCATCAATGGCCCGCGGCAAGCTGCGGCCATCAACGCATACTATAGCGCGACTAACAAGGAGAGTGGCTGCGCTGCACTTGCGGCGGTGGGTGAAGGCTACAGGTGCAACGTGATCGACGCACCGGATCCCGCCAATCCGGACGCACTGCCGCGCCTGATGGTGCTCGACGTCCCGTACGTGAACGCCAATTATCAGGTAAGCTCGGGCATCGACGTGCAGGCTTCGGCCAATATCCGGATGTCCGGCGAGGTGCGTCTCATCAGCCGGCTCGACGTTACCCGCGTATTGCGCCTCGATCTGATGACGCCGGACGGGGTGATGCAGAAGTATGCCGGTACGCTTGGACCGTACAACCTTTCATCAGGCGGCGGAACGCCACGCATCCGCGGCAACTGGCAGAACGTGCTTGAGGCGGGCAATTTCGCGCTGACCGCGACGACCTATTACGTCGGGCGGATCAAGCAGGTCGCCGCCGACGAGATCACCCCGGTGAATGGCGCGATCGACCTGTCATGCGCCAATACGCTGGCCCCGATCCCGAAAGGCGGTGATCCGAGAAACCAGTGCTACGTCCGGCCGTTCGTCTACGCCGATCTGAACGCCGCGTTGCGGGTCAACGATCAGTTCCGCTTCTTCTTCAACGTACAGAACATCACCAACGCGCGCGCACCGCTCGCGTCCGGAGCCTATACCAGCAATCCCAATTATCTCGTCAGCTGGCATTACGCGGGGCTCGTCGGCCGTAACTTCAGTGCGGGTGCGAACTTCTCCTTCTAGGTCGACACTCATGGACGAGACGCATCGGGGCAGTGGCATTCCCCGATGCGTGTCGTCATGCTGCCGCGATCGGGAGCCGAGCTGCTGCAATCTGATCCACGCGAGGTCAGGCCATCTGCGTCCGGCAATCGATGCCCGTGACCTGACGATCCTGCCGCCCGAACTTTTTCCCAAGGAGTCCGCCTGCGTAATCCACGGCGACGGAAAGCGGCGCGCTAGCGATGTGGTGCCTTGGGGCTGGCCGCGCACCGTACCGGCGCGTACGGGCTGCGCGGGACACAGGGTCGCCAACATCCGCGACCACGACGTGCCGTTCTGATGAAAGCGACGCGTCCACTTTGGAAATCGCTTGCGCGAGCGGACACTTGCCGGCCGACTACAATCTTGCCTGCACGTCATCTGGCATAAATCAACATGTCAGTGCAGCGCAGCCTCCAAGGATCGAAGCAGGCTGCCAGAGGTGAACGGCTTGGGACAGTTGATCGCGTCGGGGTAACGCGCAGTAATCACTTCGTCGGCATACCCGCTGGCGAAGATGAACGGTATACTTCGTGCGCAAAGCGCGTCGGCCACGGGGAATACCTCCTCGCCGCGGAGATTCACATCCAGTACGACGGCGTCGATATCGGTTTCATGATCGAGGAGCTCCAGCGCACTCGCGACAGATGCCTTTGGCCCGATGACCACGGCACCGGCATCCTCAAGCTCCCATTGTATACCCTGTGCCAGCATGAACTCGTCCTCGACGATGAGGATTCTGCGATCAGTCAGCGTCATAGGTCGTCTCCGCTACATGGGATCGTCAAATCGGCAACGACATCATACATCTGACGCCATCCTCTTCCATGACATAGGTCGTGTGCGCGCTCAGTTGGAACGGCATGGCCTTCTCGATCAGCAGCCTGCCATGACCCGTGCCTTGCGGGGCAGCCCCGGGCGGCGGCATGACGACCCCGGTCTCGCGCCAGTCGACATGCAACAACCGCTGCCCCTGAGCGTCCGCGTCGACCCACCACCGCACCGACAGATGCGCATCCGGCTGCTTCAGGGCCCCGTATTTGACCGCGTTGGTGGTCAGCTCATGCAGGGCCATGGCGAAGGTCTGCACAATCCGCGACCTGAGCGGCACCTCGTCCGGACCTTCAAGCGTCACGCGCTGCTCAACCTCGTTGAGGGCGCCCGTGGCGTCCAGCTCTGCACGGATCAAGGTTCCGAAGCTCACCTTTTCATCGACGGGCAAGCGGGAGAGCAGCCGCTGGACGCGGGCAAGCGCATCGATGCGGTCACGAAATTTCACTCTGAACGCGGCAAGATCGACGGACGATCTTATCGTCATGTCCGCGGTCGACTGCACCATGCCCATGAGATTGAAAGTGCGGTGCTGCAATTCCTCGACGAGCAGCTGCTGGCGATCCTGAAGGCGGCGGAGATCGTCGACGTCGGTCGAGGTTCCGAACCATTCGATCGTGGCGCCACTTTCGTCGCGGAGCGGGGTGGCTCTGGTCTGGAACCATCGATAGCAGCCTGTGGCGTGCTCGCGGATCCGGTACTCGGCGCTGAAAATCCCGTCCTCCCCGGCGCGTTCCCATGCGGCACGCGCGACGTCGCGATCCTCCGGGTGGATCGGCTCCAGCCACCCCCAGTCTCCACTGGCTGCGTCGTCCTGGCCGGTGTACTTGACCCATTGCGAGCTCGACCAGGTCCATCTGCCTGGTTCGTTTGCCCGCCAGACGAGTTGCGGAATATTCTCGAGGACGGCTTCGAGATGCGACTGTGTCGCGCGCAGGACGGTGAGGTCGTGGCCGATGCCGCCGATCAGCACCACCTTGCCGTCGCGGTCACGGATGGGAAAATCGCTGTTGCGGAGCCAGCGGATCTGTCCGTCTACGGGCCTCTTGATCCGATATTCGAAGCTCACGCATTCGCCTGCGCGCACGCGTCCGATCATTTCGTTGGCATGCACCCGGTCTTCCGGAACGATCAGGTCGAGCCAATTATTATAATTGTCGCCGGCGAGCACCTCGTTTCGCCGCAGGCCGTAAATGGTCTTGAAGGCGGGCGTCAGATACTGCCATTGCATCGTCTCTGCGTCGCGGATCCATAATACGTCCTGCGACGCCTCGCCGAACTGCCACAGCAGCTCCTCGCTTTCGCGGACCTGCGCCTGCGCAAGCTCATCCCGCAGCCTGAGGACCTCGATCTCGCCTCGCTTTCGTTCGTCGATGTCGATGTTCATGCCCACCCATTTCCCGAGGTGCCCGTCGGCGTCGAGTACGGGTGCGGCGCGCACGTTGGTCCAACGCCAGCTGCCGCCGGGCGCGCGAAGCCGGAATTCCGCGTCCAGGAACCGTCGAGCGGTGACGGCGTCTCGCCATTGCTGCCACGCATAATCGCGATCGTCCGGGTGAATGGCATCCAGCCAACCATCGCCCAGCCACTCTTCCAGCGTCTGGCCGGTGTAGGCTCGCCAGCTCGGGCTGTCCTTGCTGACGCGTCCATCGGCATCGGCCTCCCACACCGCCTGGGCCCAGCTCTCTATCAGTAACCGGTGGTGCTCTGCGCTACCGTCCAGGATGCCTGCTTGCTGCTGAGACACGTCGTTTTGCTCCGGACAGGGTAGCAGGAGACTCAATGCAGTGATGAATAGCCGCGGGCCTTTCTATGCAATAGATCAAGAAATCAGCTGAAATCACGCATTATACTGAGCGATGATCTCGGCTATGTGGGATTTGCCGGGATGCGAAGTGAACATCGACAGTATTACGCGTGGCCGGGATTGACCGAGGATATAGACAATCGACAAACTGCCGCGGTGCCGAGGTTTGTGGAGGGCAGGATGGGGACGGAAGCTGCAATGGCCCGTGCGGATATTCCTCGGGGAGAAAACCATGGCGCCGTCGCATGCGGGAGTAACCTGGGTGCCGCCGGACAGGGACTCTTCGGGCGAGGCCGGCAACGGTTTACATTATCACCCGGGCGCCAGGCGCCACATCATTAAACTCTACCTATGTTATAAGAAATGTTAGATTAATGTGGGGACGATGTCGGCTTGCGTGTTATAGAGCGTCATCGCCGACCTACTTACATGACAAGTCAGCGACCGAGAGATCCTTGTGCTCCCGTCGAGGGAGATCCGCATGTCTAACAATAGCCTCGACGTTCTTGCCGATCGGCTTTCCCAGCGGGCATCGCTCACGGACGAGGACAGGGCAGCCCTCACCATGCTCCCGTACGTCCGCCGCATCCTCAACCCACACACCTATCTCGTTCGCGAAGGCGAAATGCCGCGGCCGTATTGCAGCCTCGTGCTCTCCGGCCTGGCGTATCGCCATAAGCTCGCCCTCGACGGCAAGCGTCAGATCGTTTCGATCCACCTGACAGGCGATCTACTGGATTTGCAGCACCTGTTCCTCAATGTGGCAGACCACAGCGTACAAGCGCTCACCGAGCTTGTGGTAGCCGACATCGATCGTAACGCGCTTCAGGACATAGCGCTGAGCCGGCCGGCCGTTGGTCGCGCGCTTTGGGTGGATGGTCTGATCGATGCATCGATATATCGCGAGTGGGTTCTCAACGTCGGTCGTCGCGACGGGCGGGCGAGGATCGCCCACATCCTTTGCGAACTTGCCGTCCGCATGCGTGCCGCCGGGATCGCCGACTCGATAAGCTTTCGGCTGCCAATGACTCAGGAACAACTCGGCGATGCCACCGGGCTGACCGGGGTGCATGTCAACCGGATGGTCAAATCTCTCGTTGCCGACGGACTGATCGAGCACAGTGGCCGGACGATCGCCATTCGTGATTGGGAGGGCATTCGTCGGGAGGGCGACTTCAACCCGCTATATCTGCATCTCGATCAGGTAGCGCCGCGGTTCGATGTCCCGCTAAGCGCCTTGTTCGACGAGACGATGGAGTAGCGCCCGCGAGCCAGCTGATGTAGTCGGCTCGATATGCGTCACCTCCGTCATCCCGGGTCGGCGCTCACAGGCACAATTTAGCAGCCGAGCTGTTCCCCGTCGTCTTTCTGCGCCAGCGAAGCGGTGGAGAGCGGGCTCCGTGGAGCATCTGGTCGGCGGCGATGTCGATCGTGCCTGCGACAATATCCTTCCATGCCTGAATGCGGTTCCGATGGTCCGGTCGGCAATACGCATGCGTGGTGGCGGGGGCGAGTTACCCGACTGCGCTTCCGGCGCCTCTCGGCATCGCGGTGCGGCGAACGGGAACTCAACAGAATGTGCCGCCGGCTGTATCGACGCGAACCGATACCCGCCGCGCGTTTCGCGCGGACGGATCGATCTAAACGCGGCGGAAAACGACGGAAAAGGTGGTGCCGGTTGCAGGAATCGAACCCGCGACCTTCGGTTTACAAAACCGCTGCTCTACCAGCTGAGCTAAACCGGCCGACCGTCGTACGGGGCTCCATGCGTCAAGTCGGGGCCGAGGTCCAGTCCCTCCGCGCTGCGCGTCTGCCGCAGACGATCAGGCGACGCCGAAGGTCCAGCCCTCGGTCGCGGCGACCTGTGGGTCGAGCGCCGCAGGATGCCAGAGGTCGGCGCGCGATGCGGCGCGGCGTAGCCAGGCGGCGGTCATCAGCGCATCGGTGACGTGGTCCGTGTAGGTGGGGAGCGGCGCGTGCGGCGCGCTGCCCAGCGCGGCAAGTGCGGTGTCGAGCGCGACGGCGTCGCGCAACTTGCTGAGGCCACGGCGCAGGCCGGTCGCGCGCGCGGCGATCGCAGTGTAGATCTCGACGATCGCCGCACCGCGCGCGGGTAGGGGATCGAAAGGCCAGACGGGGATGCGTCCGCCGAGATGATGGAGCAGGCGCATGCCGGCGAAGCTGGCCTTGGCGACCTGCGACGCGCCGATCGCATCGTAGACGGTCGAAGGCTTGGTGGTGCCGTCGGCCTGTTCGCAGATGCGCCAGTGCAGGAAGTCGCGCTTGGTGCCGTCGGCGGCGCCAAGATAGAAATGACGACCCCGGCGTGCCTCCAGGAAGGACGCCGCGCCCAGGTCGAGGTCGGTGGCGTGGGCGTCGACATAGGCCCAGAGCGCACGGGCGTCACGCGTGTCGGTCTCGCCGGGCAGATGCGCGCCGCGTGTTACGAACGGCGCGGAGAAGCTGAAATCGAAGCCGGCGAGCAGGGGTTCGTCGCGGTGGGCGAGCAGCCAGTCGAGGACGGCTGTGCGTGACCAGGCGCTGCCGTCCGGCGGCGCGATCAACGTCGGGGCGGCGTGTCCGGCGACGCAGGTGGCGACGGCGATGCCCTTGTGACGGCTACCTCTCGCACCCGACCAGTCGATCGCGACGAAGCGCGTGAAGCGGTCAGGGGCGGGGGCCATGTTCTGCCTGCGCCTTCTTCGTGGCGCGATCCCACCATGCGCGGGTGAGGACGACGCGGACGCGCTCCGGGTCGGCGCTGCCGTAACGGACCAGCAGGCCAGGCCAGTTCGCGTAATGCGCGGTCTCCCAGAAGGTGGCGGGATCGCTTTCGATCAGGATCGCCTTCTCCTCGTGCGGGGCGACGACGTGAAAGCTGCCGGGTTCGCGGCCGGTCGAGCAGATCAGCTTGCCGCGCGTCTTGATCGCGGGGTGGCCGTACGACGTCGACGCCTCGGTCGCAGGCAGTGTGAGCGCGAAGGCGGCGACGTCCTCCCAGCGGGCGAAGGTCAAGGCGCCGCGATCAGGTCGGCGGTGAAGCGCGCGACGTCGAAGCGGGTGCCGGTCGGGTCCTCGCCGCGGCGGACCACGACGAGCCGGTGAGAGGGCACCACCATGACGTACTGGCCGCGGTTGCCCTGCGCCGAATAGCTGCCGGCGGGCAGCCCCTGCGCGGGGCCGAACAGCCAGATCGACGCGCCATAGCCTTCGCTGCGATCGGGTTGTGGACCGGCGGGAGTAGTCATGTAGCGCATCCAGCCGGCGGGGAGGATGCGGCGACCTTCCCAAACGCCGTCCTGCAGCCAAAACTGCCCGAGGCGGGCGAGATCGCGCGCGGTGGTCCACATGTCGCTGGAGGCGATGAGATTGTCTTGCCAGTCACTCTGCGCGACGGTGTGACGCATGCCGAGCGTGGCGAAAAGACGGTCGGGCAGCGCACGGTAGCGGGCGTCGCCTAGCGAGGACCGCAGCGCCCTGGCGACGAGCATGATGTCGTTGTTGGCGTAGCGGAAGCGCTCGCCGGGACGCGAGGAGAGCGGCCACGACGTCGCCTGTTCGGTGACGGCAGTGCCGCCGAAGTAGATCGCATCGGTGCGGTTGCCGGCGGTGTCGCTGTGCAGCCCCGAGGACATGCGCAACAGCTGATCGAGCGTGATCCGCGCGCGCGGATCGGCGCCGTACCGGCTGCGCCATTCGGGGATGTCGGCCGGTCGGCGGACGTCGATGCCGCTTATCCCGACCAGCGTGCCGGTGATGCTCTTGGCGACCGACCAGGTCCGGTTTGCGACATACGGGCCGAAGCCGTCGCGGTAGCGCTCCGCGACGATGCGACCGTCGCGCAGGACGACGACGCCGAGCGTCTCGCTGCCGCGGCCATAGGCGCCATCGAGCGCGCGGTCGACGACGCGGGTCACCGCTTCGGAAGGGCGAGGGGCGATGCCGGCGTCGCCCAGCGGCCACGGGCGCGGGTCGGCGCCCGCGACACGCGGCGGCGCGGTGCGGCGTGCGCCGGGCAGCGGGGCGCCGATCGGGGCGAGCGTGCAGCCCTTGCCGGCGGTCCAGACGGCATGGCGCGCGGGAAGCTGCCGGTCGAACGAAACACTGACGGTGCCGGCGCGGCGATCGACCTGCGCGGCGAGCGTCGGCACGATCTCGTCATATTCGGGGTAGATGCCCCTCAAATCGAGCGCTTCGACCTGCCGTTCGGTGCGGCCGGCGGTAAAGACGCCGCTGCACAGGAACGCGGCCTTGTAGCCCGCGGCGATCGCGCGGACGTAATTGGCGCGGTCGTCGGCGCGAACCGATTGCGGGGATTGCGCAACGGCGGGAGCGGCGAGGGCGATCAAGGCGGGAAGGGCGAGGAAGCGGCGCATGACGACGTTCATCCCATCCCGTATTCGCGAGGGCAATGCGAGATTTACGTGGCATTGCGAGCGAAGCGACCCGCGGTACCGCTCGACCGGGGATCGCTTCGCTCACAACGGCAATACGGCGCTACTGCGCAGGGGCGGCGACGCGGCCCGTGCGCTCCAGCTTGCCCCAGCCGACCACCATGCCGCGGACCGCCGAGGAGATCGCGCGGATCACGACCCCGTACATGATCTGCCGGTAGACCAGCCGCTGCGCGATCAGCAGAACGGCGGGGTAGCGCGCCTTATGTCCGTCGAGACGATAGGCGATCCAGCCGCACACGACCTCTACCGCAGTGAAGGCGAGCCAGTAGAGCCCCATCTTGCTGATGTCGCCGCTGGTCTGCGCCCAGCCATGCTGGTGCACGCGGAGTGCGGTGCCGACGATCGACAGAACCAGCGTGAGATCGATTAGCGGGGAGATCGCGGCGAAGAGGATCTGGAACAGCCACGCCTGCGGCAGGCCGACCAGCGCGAGACCCGACGGCTTGCGGGTGCGCAGGATCGCGCGATGCTTCCACAGGCACTGCAGCGTGCCGAACGCCCAACGATAACGCTGCTTGGCGAGCGCGCGGAACGTCTCGGGCGCTTCGGTCCATGCCACCGCGCGCGGATCGTAGGTGACGCGCCAGCCGGCGCGCTGGATCGCAATCGTGAGATCCTGATCCTCGGCCAGCGTATCTTCCGGGTACCCACCGACCGCGTCGAGCGCGGCACGACGCCACGCCCCGACCGCGCCGGGGACGACCGTCATCGCATCGAATCCGGCGAGCGCGCGGCGTTCCAGGTTCTGCGCGGTGATATACTCGATCGCCTGCCAGCGAGTGACGAGATTGACGCGGTTTCCGACGCGCGCATCGCCCGCCACCGCGCCGATGCGCGGATCGGCGAACCAGCGTACGAGGCGGGTGATCGTCTCGATCTCGAACTGCGTATCGGCGTCGAGCGCGATGACGACTTCGCCGGTGGCCTGAAGCAGCGCGCGGTTCAGCGCCGCGGCCTTGCCGCCGTTCTCCAGCGTCAGCAGCGTGACGCGCGGGTCGTTCGCGAAGGCGGCGGCGACCGCGGCGCTGGTGCCATCGCGCGAACCGTCGTCGGCGACGATCACCTGCAGATCGGGATAGTCGCTGGACAGCACGCGCGCGACCGAGCTGGAGATCACGCGTTCCTCGTTATAGGCCGGAATGATCACCGACACCGTCGGGCGGTGGACCGGCGGCTCGCCGCGGCGGCGGCGGCTCTGCACCCAGGCAAGCGCTGCCATCAGCACCGCGCGCGCCATGCCGAGCCCGATCGCGAGATACGACAGCCACCCGATCAGCCCGACGATCCCGGCGAGCACGACGAACATCGCGACGTCGGCGCGCACCGCCAGCAGGTCGCGCCCGACCACCTTGGGCATCGCTTGCGCCTGACCGAGCCCTGCAAGCTGCGACACGGTGACGAACTGGTAACCCTCCGCCTTCAGCGTCCGGATGATCTGCGGAAGCGCCGCGACGGTTTCCGACCGGTCGCCCCCGCCGTCGTGGAGCAGGATGACGTTGCCCGAGCTGGTCGGGGTGGCGCCGTGGACCTGATCGATCACCTGCGTGACGATCGAATCGGTGCCGGGGCGTGCCCAGTCGTTGGGATCGACGTGCAGCCCGGTGACGGTATATCCGAGCTTCTGTGCGACCAGCGCCGGCCCGAGCTCGTCGGTGGTGGTCGGCTCCGCGTCGCCGAAATAGGGCGCACGGAACAGCGTCATGCGACGGCCGGTATACGCCTCCACCAGCCGCTGGGTGGTGTTGATCTCCAGCCGTGCCTGCCGCTCCGAGACGGCGGCCAGATTGGGGTGGCTATAGGTGTGGTTGCCGATCTCGCCGCCGTCAGCGACGATGCGGTTAAGCAGGCCGGGTTCCTCCAGTGCGTTCTGCCCGATCACGAAGAAGGTTCCAGGCACCTGCGCCTGTTCCAAAACCTTGAGGATCTTCGGCGTCCAGGTGGGGTCGGGACCGTCGTCGAACGTGAGCGCCAGCCGCTTCGGGTTCTGCGCGCCGGTGCGCTGGACGACATAGGGCGTCGGCAGCACGTCGTAGCGCTCGTCGGTGATGATGCCCTGTGCATCGCGCGCCACCTTGCGGACACCCGCTGCGGGCGTCGCGGTGATGCGCAGGATCTCGCCAGTGCCCTCGACATCGGCGTTCAGCAGCGCGCGCGGCGTCGACAGGTCGGGGGTGCCGCCGGTACGGAAGGCGGTGAGATCCGACCAGAAGCCGGGGTCCTCGCTGCCGAGCCGCCACAGCGCGACGTCATCGATGCCGAGGCGCTTCAGCGCGGCAAGCTGGTTCCAACTCGTGGCTGCGTCCAGCAACCATATCGAATGGCGCTTTCCGTCTTCGTCATACGCGAAGGCAGCGTTGCCCGCGTTGCGATCGAAGGTGATCGACGCCTGGCTGTCGTGCGCGGCGAGCCACGCGTCCTCGATCGAGAGCGCGTCGGTGTCGTCGCCGTGCCAGTCATAGGCGTAGCTGCCGAGCGCCACGACCAGCTTGTCGCGGCCGACCGCCTTGATCGCCGCGGCGACCTGCTCGACGAACCACGGCTGCGCAGCGATCGGGCCGGGTAATCCGCCCTCCCAATGCTGGTCATAGGCCATGAAGATCAGCCGGTCGGAGGCACGCGCGATCGCCGCGACCGGCCATGCCTCGTCCTCGGCCGGTGCCGTCACCGCCAGCTGTGCCCCCTTGGGAAGTGCGGTGCGCAGGATGCGGAGGAAGCGCAGGTAATCGTTCATGGCGCCGGCCGGCAGCGCCTCGAAGTCCATGACCACGCCGGCGCGGTGCGTCGCGACGACATAGCGGCCGAGCTTTTGCGCAAACGCGCGCGATGCCTGCGGATCGCGCAGCAACGCCGCAGCGCCGGCGCCATCCCAGTCGCTGTCGCCGAAGTTCTGCACCATCGGCAGCACCTTGGGCGCGTGCTTCATCGCGGCGATCATGCGATCGAACGGCAGGTCGGGTTCGACCTGCACCTGATGCCGGGGACCGGACACGCTGATCGTCGCCGGCACCACCCAGTCGAGACTGGCGCTGTGACGACGCAACGAGGCGATGCTGGCGTCGTCGCCGGGCACGTAGAAGCCGATCGACAGCGGCGAGTGCGGGTCGTTGGCGGCGGCGGGTCGATGCGGCAGCCAGCTCGCGATCCCGCGCCCGACCCCTTTTTCGACGCGCAACGCCGCGGCACGAGGCTGCGGCAACGGCAGTGCGAGATCTCGCCCGCGCGGCACGCGGATCAGCGTCGCGGCGAAGACGATCGCGCTGATGACGATCACCGCCAGCAAGACGGCCACGACGCGCTTCGACAGGCGACTGCGCCGCCCGGTGGGATCGAAGAAGATGGGACGGGTCATGGCTCAGCGACTTTCCCTGGTCGCCGCGGCTCCGGCGGTCGTAACGATCACGAATCAGCTCCCGACGGGCAGGGCGCCCGAACGGATCCCGGATAGCGCACCGTCTCCTAAGGCAGCGTGATGGGAACATTACGGTTCGGTCATCGAGCGGGTCGGCGGGGAAGTATGACCGATCGGTCATCTTCGGATCATCTTGCGACGAGGAGGCCAACGCTACCCCATCGGCAGGAGATTCCTGCCATGCCGAACGTGCCGCATCGCTCGCGCCCCACCGACCCCGACCTGCGCGCGATCGGATTGCTGACGCTCGTGCTCGTGCTGCTTTTCGCTGCGGCAACGGTGGGAATGGTGTGGACGCGCGTGCTGCACGGGCGCGGCACCGCGATGCCGGGGCGTGAACTGATCGGCGCCACGTTCGCGCCGCTGGAGGAGGCCGGCGTGGTGGTGGACAGCGTGCGCGCCGACGGCATCGCACGGCGCGGCGGGCTGCGGGTCGGCGATGTGATCGAGGTGGTGGACGGTGCAGCGGTGCGCAGCGTCGATGCCGCCGATCGTGCATTGCAGGCACCGCGTTTGTTACGGCAAAGGCTCGACATTCGCGTCCGGCGCGGCAAGAGGGAGCTTGATCTGCATCTGGATGCAAGCGGGGGAGCGTCGCGTGGCCAATAAGGTCCTGTTGATTGAGGACGATGACGCCACCGCCGACTTCGTCGCGCGCGGATTGGGCGAGGAAGGCTTCGTCGTCGACCGTGCCGCCAACGGACGCGACGGGTTGTTCCACGCCACCGACGGCAGCTACGACTGCATCGTGCTCGATCGGATGCTGCCCGGGATCGACGGAATGGGCGTGTTGGCGGCGGTACGCGCGGCGGGGATCGAGACGCCGGTGATCGTGCTCTCGGCGCTGGGCGCGGCGGAGGACCGCATCCACGGCCTGACCAACGGCGCCGACGACTATCTGACCAAGCCGTTTGCGTTCGTCGAGCTGCTGGCGCGGATCCGGCTGCTGATTCGACGCGGCGGGTCGGGCAAGGCGGTTGAGACTGTCCTGCGGTGCGGTGATCTCGAAATGGACCTGCTGGCGCGGCGGACGAAGCGCGCCGGCCGCCCGATAGACCTTCAACCGCGCGAATTCCGCTTGCTTGAATTCATGCTCCGACACGTCGACCAGGTGGTGACGCGCACCATGCTGCTCGAAGGCGTGTGGGATTACCATTTCGACCCCGGCACCAATGTGATCGACGTACACCTGAGCCGATTGCGCAAGAAGGTGGACGAAGGCTTCGATCACCCGCTGCTGCACACCGTGCGCGGCGCGGGGTATCGGCTCGGCGTCGATCGCTAGGGCATTGCTGCGCTCCGCCACCTTCCGGTTCGCGGCACTGGTGTTCC